>JANLOU010000348.1:0-4689 GCA_031366735.1 Candidatus Eiseniibacteriota bacterium | reverse complement strand
CGGGAGGTTACATCTACATCACGCGTGGCATCCTTTCGCACCTGGAGTCCGAGGCGCAGTTGGCGGGCGTGATGGGGCACGAGATCGGGCATGTCACCGCACGCCACTCGGCTCGGCAGATCACGCAGCAGGAGTTGGCGGGCTTGGGGCTCGGGTTGGCCAGCGTCTTCAGCGAATCCTTCCGCCAATACAGTGGCGCCGCGCAACAGGCGCTGGGGTTGCTCATGCTCAAGTACAGCCGCGACGATGAGAACATGGCGGACGAGCTCGGAGTGCGCTACACCACTGCGGCGGGCTGGGACCCGCGCGAGATCCCCAATACCTATCTCACGCTGCAGCGCATCTCCGCGCGTGCCGGCCAGCGACTCCCCGTCTTCCTCTCGACGCATCCGGATCCGGGCGATCGCCAGCAGCGCACCACCGCGCTGAGTAACGCCGCCGCCGCAGGGAAGACCGGCCTGGCGGTGCGAGGGCGCGTCTACCTGGAGCACCTGCGCGGCGTCGTGTTCGCAGAGGATCCGCGGCAGGGTTACTTCGAATCCGATCGCTATTACCATCCTGGGATGGGTTTCGAGATGGCGTTCCCGGCCGGCTGGGCCACGCAGAATGGCCGCAGCGCCGTTGTCGCGCAGGAATCCACCAAGCAGGGCGCCATGCAGATGACGCTTGCGGCCAATGCCAGGACTCTCGGGCCGGCGGAGTATGTGGCGGCGCTGCAGCGCGAGGGGCGCATCTCGGGCGCCGAAGGGCGCTCCGAGAGCATTGGCGGCTACTCGGCCTGGGTCGGGCGCATGACCGTGCCCGACGGTCAGGGTGGCTCCAAGGTGTTCGTCACCGCTTTCATCCGTCAGGGCCCGGACCGCCTGTTGCAGTTCCTGGCGCAGACGGCCACCCCCGAGCTTGAATCCCGCGTCGTCGGCAGTGTCCGCTCGCTGCGCCCGCTCCAGGATCCGCGTCGCGCCGCGCCCACACCCGCGCGGCTGCGGGTCGCGCAGGCCGCCAGCGCCGGCGCGTTCTCGGTGGTCTATCCCACCCTCGGACCGGTCGGGCTCGAGGTGGGGGATGCCGCCATCATGAACGGCATGGAGGTGCAGGAAAGCGTCTCGGTGGGCCAGTGGCTCAAGAGTGTGGAGCCCGTCCGCCTGCGTTGATGGGGCGTTCGCCCCCACGATCGGGTGAATACCCGCAAGTTGCCCCGTACACGGTGCAATGCGGTGTCATGCAGCTCGCAAGGCGCCCCCAGGGGCGCCTTCGCGGCATGGAGTTGGCGCCCCAGCCAGCCCTGGCCACCCGGCGTCCTGCACGGTAGACCGATCGCCCATAGGGGCACGGAGAGTGCAGTGATACAGGGATGAGCCGCCACTTGGACGCGGCCCCGAACAAACCCTGTGTTCAGGTGGAGGAACCCTCGATGCGCCCAATCCGGCAACGCTCCCGCGCTCTACTGGCTGCCCTGATCGCCCTGAGCCTGTTCGGTTGTTCGCGCGGTTCACTTGGCCCCAGCTCCACAGCGACGGGGCCCGATCCGGGGCGCGCGCCCTCGGGTATGGGCACGATCAGCCTGCTGGGGGACACCCTCGGGCCAACAAGCGTCGTGTCGAATGATTCCAACTTCGTCTTCGTTGGGCGCGACAGCTTCACGGTGGTGACCCAAGCCGTGGACGGGCTTTCCCCCTCCGTGCTCAGCTCGGGATGCGTGCGGCTCGAGGTGCCCGTTGGCGCGATCCGCGGGGCGGCCACGATCCAGATGAAGTCGAGCATGAATGGGCGCTATGTCCAACTCGAGATCCTGCCGGCCAACCGCAACGGATTCGATGTCCCGGTGCGCCTGTCCACCAACTGCTCGGGCGCGCCCCCGGCGATCCTGGAGAACCTGGCTTTCTTCTGGATCGACCCCGCCAATGGGGACTGGGTGCTGGTCGATGGCTCGACCGTGGACCTGGACACCGGTGAAGTCAGTGCCCCGCTGAAGCACTTCTCCGAGTACCGGATCGGCAACCGCAATCTGAGCAAGGCCGGCTGGTGAAGTGCGTCTGAACATTGTCCAGTCTGTTGGAGGCACGCAGGTTCACCCATCTTCGTGCTTAGATTCACAATCGGGTTGACAGCTTCGAGACGCCCGTTTAGTTTGCGCCTCGGCCATGAAGAAGACCCTCGCAGCAGCACTCGTCCTGATGACCCTCGTCGCCGCGTCCGTCGCGTTCACGCAGTCGTTCGGCGTGCAGATGGGCGAGAAGAAGGGTCCGACGCAGCCGATTGCGTTCAGCCACCAGATCCACGCGGGCAAGCTGCAGATGGATTGCCGCTACTGCCACTATGGGGCGTCCAAGTCGGCGTGGGTGAACATCCCCGCGGTCAGCACCTGCATGGGGTGCCACAAGATCGCGAAGACCGACCGCCCCGAGATCATCAAGCTCACGGCGTACTACGACCGCGGTGAACCGGTGCCCTGGGTCAAGGTCCACTACCTTCCCGATCATGTGAAGTTCAATCACAAGCGCCATGTGCTTGCGGGATACGCCTGCCAGAGCTGCCACGGCCCGGTGCAGGAGATGGCCGTTGTCTACCAGTACAGCTCGCTCAAGATGGGCTGGTGTGTGAGCTGTCACCGCGCGAACCTCGACAATCCGACGCACCCGGCGACCATGGACTGTCTGGCCTGCCACCACTGAGGGGAATGATGTCGGATCCGGTGGTCTTCACTCGTCGTGACTTCCTCAAGCTGGTGGGTATCGGCGTTGCCGGTGCTGCTGCCGGCTGCGCGAAGCCGCCCGCAGAGAAGCTGATCCCGTACCTGAATGCGCCCGAGGACATCCTGCCAGGCGTGCCCTACTTCTATGCCAGTACCTGCCGCGAATGTCCGGTGGGTTGCGGCATCGTGGTGAAGACGCGCGAGGGGCGGGCGATCAAGCTCGAGGGCAATCCCGAACACCCGGTCGGTATGGGCGGGCTGTGCGCCCGCGGTCACGCCGGGCTGCAGGGGCTGTACGATCCCGACCGCGTGAAGTCGCCCATGATGAAGCAAGGCGGCGCGTGGAAGGCGGTCACGTGGGACGCGGCGATCGCCACGCTCGTTGGCAAACTCGCCGAGGCCAAGGGCAAGGTGCTGCTCGTCACCAGCAACGAGACGGGCTCGCTCGGTTCGCTTGCGCGTGAGTTCGTCGCCGGTGCCGGCGGGCAGCATGTGATGTACGAACCCTTCGCCTACGAGAGCGTGCGCGCCGCGAATGCCAAGACCTTCGGCATCGCCGCGGTGCCCCGCTACGACCTTGCGGCGGCTCGCTGCGTGATCTCGTTCGGCGCGGATTTCTTGGAGACCTTTGCGGTTCCGACCAATCAGGCGCGCGGATTCGCCGCGATGCGCGCCACGCACGAGGACGGTGCGGGCCACTTCGTCGCCGTCGAGCCGCGCCTGTCGCTGACCGGCGCGAATGCCGACGAGTGGGTGGCCGTGCGCCCGGGCGGCGAGATGGCGTTGGCGCTCGGCATGGCGCATGTGATCCTCGCCGAGGGGCTGGGTTCGGGCGTCGATGCCTCGCTCGTCTCGGCGTTCACACCCGAAGCGGTTGCCGCGAGCACCGATGTGTCGGCCGAGACGATCCAACGCTTGGCGCGCATGTTCGCCAAGCAGCGTCCCAGCCTTGCGCTCGCCGGCGGCATCTCGACGCAGAGTGCCGAGGGCACGGCGCTGGTGGCCGCCGTCAATCTGCTCAACTTCGTGGTGGGGAACATCGGTAGCACGGTGAAGTTCGACACGCCGCTGTCGTTCGACGGCGTTGCCAGCTTTGCGCAGTTCAAGGCGCAGATCGACGCGATGGCCGCCGGCGACGTCGGTCTGATGCTGGTGCACGGCGCGAATCCCGCCTACGCGACGCCGCAGTGGGCTGGCTTCGCGGCCGCCGCCGCGAAGGTGCCCTTCAAGGTGTCGCTCACCGGTGTGCTGGATGAAACTGCCGAGCTGTGCGACCTGATCCTGCCCAGTACGCACGCGCTCGAATCGTGGGGCGATGCCGAGACCGCTGGCGGTGTGCACAGCCTGCAGCAGGCCTCGATGCGCCATGTCACCGTTTTCGATGCGCGCCCACTCGGGGACACGCTCATCACGCTCGGCAAGGCGGCGGGCTTTGGTGCCACTTGGCCGGATGCGTTCTTCGACTACTTGAAGGCGCGTTGGCAGCCGCTGCATGCGCGTTTCGGCGCCGGGCGCGACTTCGAGACTTTCTGGCTGGATGTGGTGAAGCAAGGTGGCGTCTGGGGCGAAGCTTCGAGCCCCGCGGTGCGCTGGAGCGGCGCCCCGGCGTTCAACGCGCCGCAGTACACGGGTACGGGCGAGCTCATGCTGGTGATCGCCCCCTCGAATCATTTCCATGATGGACGCGGGGCGAACAAGCCGTGGCTGCAGGAGACCCCCGACATGACCGCGAAGGCGGTCTGGGGCTCGTGGGCCGAGATCCATCCCGAGACGGCCGCCAAGCTGGGCGTGAAGACCGGCGACGCGCTTCAGGTCGCGACGGATGCCGGCACGGTCGAGCTTCCGGCCTATCTGTACGCGGGCATCCGCAAGGATGTGGTCGCGGTGACCTTGGGCCAGGGGCACACGGCCTACGGGCGGTACGCCAAGGGCCGCGGCATCAACGCCCTGGCGCTGGTCGCCGAGGCGACGGATGTCGCCTCGGGCGCGCTGGCCTA
>JANLOU010000308.1:0-5995 GCA_031366735.1 Candidatus Eiseniibacteriota bacterium | reverse complement strand
GGGCGGGGGGGGGGTGCCGCGGCCGCAGCATGGATCGACTCGGGGCGCGGAACATTCTGCAAAAGATGGGCGGATGTTCAATCGTGGCGTCCGCCTTCAAGCGCGTGCCGGACGCCCACCCGCGCTATGCCATTGGACTTCCGGGGGGGATTGCGACCGGAGGCCCTCTTGGCCTCAACATTGCGTATGCGGCTGTGCGCCGTACTCGTGGCCTTCGTCCTGAAGGAGGACGAACTCCGACCCCGTTACCGCGCTTCGCTTCAGTCCCGTCACTGTGGAGGTATTCCATGTCGGACCATCAGACGAACATGCAGCATCCCATCATGACCAGCTCGTTCCCCGATCGCGAGTCTGCAGAACGCGCCTACCAGGCGATGGAAGCTCGCGGCTACAAGAGCGACGAGATCCATGTGCTCATGTCGGACCAGACGCGCAAGCGGCTCTTCAGCAAAGAAGACGAGAAGAGCAACATGGGCAACAAGGCGCTCGAGGGCGCCGGTGTCGGCGGCGCCGTCGGTGTGACGGTCGGCGCGACGGTGGTGGGTATCGCGGCAGCGGCTGCGGCGCTGACCATTCCGGGCCTCGGACTGGTGATTGCCGGTCCGTTGGCGGGTGCCCTCGCCGGAGGCGCCGCGGGTGCCACTGCGGGCGGGTTGGTGGGCCTCTTGGTGGGTGCCGGTATTCCGGAAGAGCGTGCCAAGACCTACGAAACCGATCTGTCTGACGGCAAGATCATCCTTGGGGTCAGGCCGCGCGCGGATGAAGATACTGCGTTCTTCGAGAACGAATGGAAGAACAACCACGTCCAGAAGTAGTTCGCATCCCCCGAGGTCAGTCGGGTGCCACCCTGTGGGGTGAGCACCCGCGCCTCGGATTCCCACCCTCCATTCACTGATCAGGAGCCCCACATGCCCCGTTCGTCACGATCCCGGTTTCTCCGTATCGCGCTCGCCGCGATGATCCTGGCCAGTAGCGCCAGTTGTGCGATGAACAGCCGAGGCAAAGGCGCGGTAATTGGCGCGGCCGCGGGTGGACTTGCCGGCGGAATCATCGGGAACCAGACCGGCTCCACGGCGCGCGGCGCCATCATCGGCGCGGTCGTCGGCGGTGCGGCGGGAGTGATCATCGGCAACCAGATGGATCAACAGGCCAAGGAACTGGAGCAGAATATCCCCGGAGCGGTCGTCGAACGCGTCGGCGAGGGCATCCAGGTCACTTTCGCCTCGGGACTGCTGTTCGGCTTCGACTCGGATGTCATCCAGAGTCAGGCTCGTGCGAATCTGACTGAGCTTGCGAACAGTCTGGGCAAGTACGACAAGTCCAGCCTGATGATCGTAGGCCACACCGACGATGTCGGCAGCGCCGCATACAACGAGGACCTCTCCCAGCGACGCGCTGCAGCCGCTGCGAGCTACCTGCGCAATCAGGGGGTCACCCGCCAGATCACCACACGCGGTGTCGGCGAACGCGAGCCGGTGGCGGTCAACACGACCGAGGCCGGGCGGCAGAAGAATCGGCGGGTCGAGGTCGCCATCTACGCCAGCGCGGCGCTGCAGGATCAGGCCCGACGCCAGGCGGGTGGCAACTAGTCACTTCCCTGCACCCAACAACAGTTGCGCAAGGATGATCTTCGTGACCGTTGCGATCGGGGAGACACTCGCGTACCCCAGATTCGGCGAGTCGTCCCTCGCCGCATCGTTCGCGAATGCAAGCGCTGCGGGCTGCGTATGCACGCCCGCAGCCATGCCCATCGCCACGCTGGCCGGAGCACGAAGCAGGTGACGACTGCTCCACAGTGCCAGCGTGGCGGTGATGCATGTGACCGCAGCGCCCGCGGCCAACATCTGCAACCCACCGCCCTCGCGCAGCGTGCGTGCGAATGGAGCGCCCGCGCTCAGACCGACGGCGGCAAGGAATAACGCCAAGCCGAGTTGTCGGAGCGTGAGCCCCGCGCTGTACGGTAGCTGCCAGACAATCGGCCCGGTGCGCCCGAGCGCGCCAAGCAGCAACCCCACCACGAGCGGCCCACCGGCCGGCCCAAGGCGGAAGAAACCTCCGCCCGGCAAGGGAACCGCGACCAGTCCGAGCATGAGTCCGAGCGCCGCCCCGAGGCCGAACGATACCGCGTCGATCTCACTGAGTGCGCGGTAGGAATCCCCGAAGAAACGCGACACCTCGGCCATGCGATCCCTCGGCGCCACGACGCGAACGCGATCGCCCAGTTCGAGCACCGTGTGCCCTTGCGGCACGAGATCCACATCGCCGCGGCGCAGGCGTGTCACCAGGGCCCCTAGGCGGGACAAGGTCTTGAGCTCCGCCAGCGAACGCCCCGCGACTTGGGATTCCGAGACGAACACGCGTCGGTGGACCAGATCACTCTCGCCCAACTCGATGTGCTCCTCGGAAGCCTCACCCACGCACGCCGCGAGCCGTCCAAGCGCAACGGGCAAGCCGACCGCGGTCACGAGATCGCCCAGCGCGAGATTCTCGTCGGGATGGATGAGCGTCCAGGCCCCTGCGCGCCTGCGCCGCACGAAGCGAGCGCGGATGCCCCAGAGACGCAGCAGTGCGTGGACCGGCGTACCGACCGCCGCAGCCTGCGTCACGCGAAGGAACACCACTTCGAGTTCACCCGCTTCCGGGTTGGGCCCGAGGTCCGAGCGCCAGCGCCGACGGGCGACCGCCAAAGCCAGCACGATCCCGAGCGCCCCCATGGGGTAGGCGATGGAGTAGCCCACCACCGGCCCATTCGCCCCCGCGGGCAGGCGCTCGAGTACGCCGGCCAGCGCGGGCGTATTCGTGAGCGCCCCGCAGTACAGCCCCGCGATGATCGCGCCGGGCAGCCCCAGGAACTTGCCCGCAAGCGAAGCGAGTCCAGCGCCGACCCCGAGCAGCCCCACGGTCCATGCCGTATCACGCAGGCCGCGCCGGCGCATCGAGGCGATGAAACCCGGGCCGCTCGAGATCCCGATCGAATACACGAAGATCACGAGGCCAAAACTGCGCACGAACTCCGGTAGCTCCAGACGCGGGTCCAACGCTCCCGCGGCGAGACCGGTGAACAGGACCGCGGCGACGCCTAGTTGCACTCCGCCGACCGAAACGCGGCCCGCGCCATAGCCGACCGCGAGCACCAGGAACAGCAGCAGCATCGGTTGGGCAACGAGTATCGCGAGCATGCCGGCGATTCACTCCGACTGGCGTCGGCAGTAGCAATAGACGAACTGCTGCACGGTCCCGAACGGGGTGCGGTGAGCTTCCCGCTCGTGCTTCAAGAGCGCGAACGGCGCACCGAACTCCGCGTGCAGGCCGTCGGCGCTGTAGCGCCGGACCGGTAGCCCGCTGCATTCGCTCGGCCCGTCCGGGGCGAAAGTCGCGACGATCACATGCCCACCGGGGCGAACCGCGGCGAGCACCGCTTCGACATAGGCATGCCGCTCTTCGGGAGCCGTCAGGAAGTGGAAGACCGCGCGGTCATGCCAGAGATCGAACGCATGCGCAGGCAACGCGGCATCCGTGACATTCGCTTCGATCCATTGGACCCTGTCCGCGCGCTCCCCCAGGCGAGTCCTCGCCGCGGCCAGTGCGGCGGCGGACAGGTCGAGCACGGTGAGCTTCGAATAGCCGGCCTGGAGCAGATCATCGACGAGTGTCGAAGCCCCACCGCCCACATCGATGATCGCTGCCGAGGCGGGAAGTTCTGTCTCGCGGATCAGCCGGATCGAGTGCTCGGCATGCTCCTGATACCAACTGACGGCAGCAGCGTCCCGGCTCGCGTACAGATGCTCCCAGTGATCCTTCGCCTGCACAGGCGCTCCTGCTCGATGGGCTATTTCCGGTTCACGAGCGCGCCGAAGTCGGTCACGACTTCGATCTCACCCGAACCGCGCAGCTTGGGTGGCACCAACAGGAAGAAGCGTAGCCCATCCTGGGTGCAAGTCCATGTCCTTGCATCGGGCTCCGAGGCGTTCAATGGCAACGCGAACAACACCCGCGGCGTGCCCACATGGAACCCATTCTGGGTGTCGAGATCCACCGCCATCACCCCGGCTGGACCTTCGAAGAGAAGCTCATGGCCACCCCGGGTCCAGACAGGCATGTACCCTTTTGTCGTGGAGATCTGCCAGCGGCCGGGCGCCCCCGACAGGCTCTGCACATACATCTGTACCTGCGCGCCCCCCGTCCCGCTGGTATAAGCCAGCCAGCGGCCGTCCGGCGAGACCGCACTGGTCCCAAGGGATTTGGCGAGCCCCGCGACAGGCCGGAGCGATTTGTCGGCACTATCGGGATTGGCGAAATACACTGCCGAGAAATCCGCGGCGCCCACCACCAGACGGTTGCCGGCCGATGCCCACTGCGTGAGCATCGTCACTTTCGCATCCGGCAGGGGTATCGAGTCGCGCGCCCCCAGCCCATCGGCGGAACCGAGTTGGAGACTCGCCTCGCCCTCGCGCGGCATCACCACGCATGCGAACCGCTGACCATCGGGCGACCAGACCGGCATCTTCGCGGTGCCGCCGCCGAATGTGAGCTTGGTCTGGGTTCCGCGCAGCAGATCCATGACCCAGATCTCTTCATCGCCCCCCAGGTTCGTGGCTGCCTTCTGGAAGAGTAACCGGTGCCCATCGGGCGAAACCGCAGGGTTGAGGACCAGCCCGGAGGTCAGGGGCCCTCCCACGAGCTTCCCGTTCCGGTCGGCCTCGAAGAGGGTGTTCAGGGCCACATCCTCACCCCGTGCATACGCGAGCACGCCCGAGCGGGAAATGGAGAAATGGCCAGCGCTGCTCCCCACGCGCATTCGCTCGACAATCGTCAGCGGCTGGCCCACGAGCTTGCCGGCGCGCAGGTCGAGCTTCTGCGCCAATAGTGTTGTCCCTCGCAGGAACAGCACCCATCCCCCCGGCGCGTACTCGGCCCTCCCATCCGACCAACCGAGCAGTTTGGAATCGAGCGAGCCGAGCTTGCCCAACCGCATGTTGCCACCCTCACGCCCAGCAACCATGCCCAGGAACAAGAAGTGCTCACCGTCCGGCAAGAAACACGGCCACGCAGCACCGACCTCTCCTGCCGCTCGCTCGATGCGCGTCGCGGGACGCAACTCTCCTCCCTGTGCGGGAACCACGCGAAGGGAATCCGTACTATTGACATCCATCAGGATGAAGCCGCGCGAGCCCCAGCTCAGGTCAGCGCCGCCCTTTGCTTCGCACACCACCGTCGCAGTACCGCCCACTACCGGCAGGCGCAGGATCTTGCCGCCGGCCACGAAAGCGATCTCGCGGCTGTCCGGCGACCAATACGCGCGGCGCAGGCCCTCACTGCCAAGGATGGGGCGCGCCACGGTCTGGTCCAATGGTCGCAGCCACGCTCGCGAGGCCCCGCTGGAGTCCTGCGCGTCGAACACAAGTGAACGCCCATCGGGCGAGACTCGGGGCCAGTTGTAGTCGACCACCCCGGGCAGTGCTTCGGTGCGAAAACGGTACGCCGGATGCGGTGCATTCGCGCGCGGCCAGAGCCATGCGAAGAGACCCACGCTCGCGAGCACTGCAACGGCCGCCACGCTCCATGCCACCCGCAATGCGGGCCGATGCGCGGGAGCCACCGAAGCAATCGCGGGCGCGGGCACGCCGACTCCCGACAGGCCAGCCCCTTCCGCGATCCACTGCAACTGCAACTTGGCATCGTGCGCCGTCTGCAGGCGCTCCTCCGGGTCCTTCACAAGGCACGAGCGGATCAAACGGTCGAGTCCCTGCGGTGGCCCGCCAGCCGCACTCCCACCCGAAGGGGCCTCACCCACCATGGCCGGCTCACGCTCGAGGATGGCGGCGATCAGCGACGCCTGGCTGCGGCCTTCGAATGCGCGTCGCCCCGTGGCCATCTCATACAGCACGCAGCCGAGCGCCCAGATATCGCTGCGCGCGTCGGCATCCCTGCCCTCGAGTTGTTCGGGCGACATGTACTGGAAGGTCCCGATGATGGTGCCTTCGGCCGTGAGCGC
>JANLOU010000304.1:0-4689 GCA_031366735.1 Candidatus Eiseniibacteriota bacterium | reverse complement strand
GGGCGGGGGTGGTCCCGAGCGGGTCATTGTCCGGGTTCTCGAGGGCCGCATCACCGGCGTCGATCGACTCGGCGGCATCGCCCAGGCGTTGCCACCCGACCTTGCGCACCCGCCGCGGCTCGAGCCCGTGCTGGTCTCGATGCTGTTCGACGAGGAGCGCATGTGGCGCACCTATGTCTCGCTCGAGCGCGTGCCGCTGCCCGTGCGCGAGGCGATCGTGGCCTCGGAGGATCGCCGCTTCTACTCCCACATCGGCGTCGACTTCCTCGGCGCGGCGCGGGCGCTCACGGTCAACCTGCGCCAGGGGGGCATCCGCCAGGGGGGAAGCACCATCACGCAGCAGCTTGCGCGCGGCTTGTTCCTCGGGCGCGAGCGGACGCTGATGCGCAAGCTCGGCGAGGTTCCGCTCGCGCTCGGCCTCGAAGCGCTGCTGTCCAAGGATCAGATCTTCGAGATGTACCTGAACTCGGTCTACTGGGGACAAGCCGAGGGCTTCTCGGTCGGCGGCATCGCGGAGGCCGCGCGCTGGTACTTCGACGCGCCGGTCGAGTCGCTGACCGTGCTGGAGGGCGCAACGCTGGCCGCGATGATCCCGGCGCCCAACCTGTTCAATCCGTTCAAGGACCCCGAGCGGGTGCGCGAGCGCCGCAATGCGATCCTCGTGGCGCTCGAGCTGACGAAGAAGCTCCAAGCGGGCGAGGCGGCGCGGCTCAGTGCAGCGCCGCTTGCGATCCATCGCGGGAAGGCGCCGATCGAGCGCTTCCCGTCCTACTCGAGCTATGTGAACGACGCGCTCGACGGGGTGTTGCGGCGTCACGCCACCACCCATTTCGGGCTGTCGATCTTCACGACCATGGACCTCGCTTGGCAGGAAGCGGCCGAGAGCGAGATCGACTCCGGGCTCGCGCAACTGGATCGAGCCGGCAGCCAGCACCGGCACTTGCAGGGCGCGTTCGTGGTGATCGAGCCCACCCGCGCCTCGGTGCTGGCCATGGTGGGAGGGCGCATGGCGGCAACCGGCACCTACAATCGAGCGTTCCAGGCCCAACGCCAGACGGGCTCGGCGATCAAGCCGCTCGTCTACGCCGCTGCCTTCGCAGGCGGGCTCACTCCTGCGACCACTGTGCCGGATACCCAGGTCACCTACGGCCGCGGGCGTTCCGCATGGCGGCCGCGCAACTTCGACGGCGTCTACCATCCCCAGGTCACGCTCGCCAAGGCGCTCGAGAACTCGCTCAACCTCGCCACGACCGCCGTGGTCGAGCAGGTCGGCCCGCGTCCGATCGCCGAGGTCGCCGCGCGCTTCGGGCTCAAGGGTCTCAAGCCGGTGATGAGCATCGGCCTTGGAAGCAACGAGGCGAGCCTGCTGCAGATCACCAGTGCGTTCACCGTGTTCGCCGCGCAAGGCATGTTGCGAAGGCCCTCGCCGTTGCGCCTCGCGGTCGATCGCACGGGGCGCAAGGTGGCGGGCCCTGCCATGGAGGCGTCCGAGGTGATCCCGCGCAGCATCGCGGCGTTGATGACCGGGCTGCTGCAGAATGTCACGCGCTACGGCGTGGCCCGGGCGCTGCGCGGGACCTACGGATTCGATCGGCCGGTGGCAGGGAAGACCGGCACATCGAACGACTTCCACGACGCGTGGTTCATCGGCTTCACCCCCGAGCTCGTGGCCGGCGTGTTGGTGGGCTACGACCGCCCGCGCAGCATCGGGCAGCAGGCGTCGCGAACGGCGCTCCCGCTGTGGGCACGGGCGGTCGGACGCATGCTGCGGGGTTTCCCTGCCGCGCCTTTCCTCAGTGACTCCGAGCTCGAGTGGGCGAACATGGATCCCTGGACGGGATGTTTGGCGGATTCACTCTCGGGCGCCGAGCTGACGCCGTTCCTGCTCGGCACCGCGCCCACCAGTTCATGCGTGCCGGATTCGCTCTACCCATACGAGATCTTCGCGCCCGACTCGGCCTACTACGATGAGGACTCGACATGGACCGACAAGGCCGACACCACATTCAAGGACGAGCGCCTGGAGTTCTCCCGGCCGCAAGCGGACTCCACGACAAGCTGATGTCACGCTTTGCATGAACCGCCAGCGTTTTGAAAGCTTGTCGGTCGCAGCCCCACACTGAAGTCATCCTTCGCCGCCACCGCGCGCGATGCGACGAGGAGCTAACACGGGCCCCGCACTGTAGCTGCGAGGGACCACCGGCTCGCCTCGACCAGTGGCCCCCTTCATGCGTGCTCATGGGGTCGATTGCGCTGCTCCACGGGGATGGCAATACGCACTCCCACTGTGCGCAGGCAGGCGGTGCCCGCACCCCGGGGCACGCAGCACCCCCTTTGCAACAGGAGGAACACGCGATGCATATCAGGTCCCGTAACTTGGCAGCGATACCCTTGGCAGTGATCCTGTTCGTATCGGCTGGATGTGGCTCGGACAAGAACCCGACCGGACCGGGCGTTGACACGGTCGCGCCAACGGTGAGTTCCACGAATCCAGCTAATGGCGCCACGGGCGTTGCGGTCATCACGGCATCATTCAGCGAACCGATGGCTGCCTCGACGATCACCGCGACTACTTTCACAGTCAAGGGGCCGGGCACGACCGCGGTGGCGGGCACCGTCTCCTATGATGCAGCCAGCGCAAGGGCGAGGTTCATTCCAACCAGCGCACTCGCGGCCAGTACGATCTACACCGCGACGATCACGAGCGGCACCACGGACGCCTCCGGCAATCCTCTGGCCAGCAACCACGTGTGGACCTTCACCACGATGGCAGCGGCCAGCAGCCAGTTGTCCGTCCCACTGGGCGCAGCGGCTGCGTTCGTCGTTCTCGGCGGTTCAACCGTCACCAGCACGGGCGCGACCGCGCTGACGGGTGACTTGGGCGTGAGCCCCGGGTCCGCGGTGACAGGTTTCCCTCCGGGAACCTTGACCGGCGCGAAGCACCAGGCCGATGTCACATCGGCTCAGGCCATGGCCGACCTGACGACGGCATACAACGACGCGGCCGGTCGGACTCTGGCGCCGGTCACCGTCGCGGGCAATCTCGGTGGGCTGACGCTGCCCCCGGGGCTGTACAAGTCCACCTCATCGCTGGCGATCTCCTCGGGTGACCTGACGCTCGATGCGCAGGGCAACGCGAATGCCGTCTTCATCTTCCAGGTGGCCTCCACGCTGACCACGACTTCTGGTCGCAAGGTGATCCTGAGCGGCGGGGCCAAGGCCTCGAATGTCTTCTGGCAAGTCGGCACATCGGCCACGCTCGGAACGACATCCGCGTTCAAAGGCACCATCATGGCGGACCAGTCGATCACCTTGAACACCGGGGCCTCGTTGATTGGCAGGGCGCTCGCACGAATCGGCGCAATCGCACTGGCCGCGAACGCTATCGTCATGCCCACCCCATAGCGGTCGGAATACGGGGCTGGCGCGGCACGCTCCACCGACGCCACCCCATCATTCATGACACCAGAGGTCAGTGGGGGGTGCCCAGCACACTTGGGTACCCCCAGCCTCGACGCTCAACACTCGGCTGAAGTAGACTCGTGCCGTGAAACTCGGCACTCCGCATTGGAACTGGACCGCAGTGGGCATCGTGATGCTTGGGGCCGTTCTCCGCATCGCGTTCCTGCTCACGAAGAGCAATAGCCCGGCATTCGGCGACACGGCCGAGTACGAAGCCGTCGCGATGCAGTTCCTGGGGCTCCATGGCGGCCCCGCGCTGCCGCGTCCACCGGCCTACCCCGCGTTGATGGCGCTCGGCTTCCTGCTTGGCGGCGTCAAGAATTACATGGCCGTGCGATGGCTCCAGCTTCCCTTGAGCATCGTGCTGGTCGAACTGGTGCGGCGGATCGCAGCGCGGCTCGGCGGGCCTCGGGCGGGCATCATCGCCGCCCTTGTCGCGGCCGTCGCCCCCACGCTCGTGTTCGTCTCCTCCATGCTGTACCCGACTTCGCTCTATGCCTTCCTGCTTGCGGCCATCACACTCGCGGCGCTCTCGCTCGAGGCTCGACCAAGGCAGCGCACTGCGGTCGTGCTGGGGCTGCTGGTCGTGGCGGCGCTATTGACCGACACGGTCGTCATCGCGCCACTGGCAGCGATTGGTCTATGGCTCGTGTTCCGCACGAGAGCGCGGGGCGCAGGACTTGTGCGCGCGCTCGGCGCCGTTCTGGCCACCTTGGTGCTCGTGCTACTGCCTTATCAGGCACTCGGCCGAAAGCAGGGGGGGCAGTCCCGGGTCTTCATCGCCAAGGGACAGTGGGTGCTGCAGTACGCCCGCACCGATACCTCGGTCAATCAGCATCGATGGGTGCGGCTGCCCGCGGGCGAGGGCGCCGAGTTGCGCCCGATGCCGGAGTTCCTCCGCCACGAGGCGTTGCTGGTGCGCCAGCAACCCGTCGCATATCTGCATGATGTCGGGTACGAGTTCGTCCACTTCTTCGCGCCCATGCCCGACCGGATCCAGACTCGGAATATCTATAACCAGCCCTTCGTGCTCTTGATGGGCGCGATCTACTTCACGCCCATCCTGATCCTCTGCGTGCTCGGGCTGTTCCAAGGCGACGGGCGGCGCGACCAACGCCTGATGCTCGCCGGCGCTGTCTTTGCGACCGCATGCTTCTACGCCTTCTTCTTCAGCCAGACTCGTTATCGGATCCCGGTCGAGCCGCAGATGATCGTGTTGGCCGCGCT
>JANLOU010000277.1:0-2236 GCA_031366735.1 Candidatus Eiseniibacteriota bacterium | reverse complement strand
TCGCAGATTGCAGCACCCGCTCGCGATCGTCGGGATGAACGGCATCCAGCCAGCCCCGTGGGGCTTCATACAAGCTCGCGCAGGAACGGCCCCAGATGGCCTCATAGGCTGAGCTGACATAGAGCATCCGGTTCTGGACGGGATCGCTCATCCAGAAGACCTCCTGGATATTCGCCGCCAGCTGACGGAAGCGATCATCACTCTCGCGCAGCTCCTGTTCGACGCGGCCGCGCTCGAGTTCGCGCTCATGGACTTCCAATGCGAACGCGATGTCCAGCGCCAGTTCGTCCAGGAGGCGCAACTCATCCGCGTCGAACGCTCCCGGTTCATCGTCGTAAAGATTGAATGTCCCGAGGACTCGGCCAGCGACCTTGATGGGGAGTGAAGCCATCGCGCGGTAGTCTCGCACCAATGCCTGATCGCGCCAGGGCAGCGCCCGTGGGTCGTGCTCGATGTCATTGCAGACGCCATGCTCGCCCGTCTGGAAAGCCTCGAGCGTGAAAGCGCACTGACACTCCTGCTGCTCAGTTCCGAGCAGGGTGCGCAGGATCGTCAGCGTGTCGTCGTCAGCGCCCGCATGCGCGGTGAGTGAAAGCCAGCCATCCGCGCCGCGCGCCATTGCAATCCACGCCATCCGGAAATCGCCACGCTCGACCGCGATCCGACAGGCCGCGTTCAACATCACCTGGGGGTCCTTCTCGCGCACGATCGCCTGATTGATCTCGCTCAACACGGCATAGACGCGGTTGAGCTGTCGGATATGCTGCTCCGCCCGTTTGCGTTCGGTGATGTCTGTTCCAGCCCCGAGCAATCGGCTCGCCTTCCCTTCGGCATTCACCTTGAGCACGCGCCCGATCACATGCACCCAGCGATACTCGCCGTCGGCGTGTCGGATCCGTGCTTCGTACTCGTAGGGGGCGATGCTGCCGGCCAAGGCTTCGCGGATTTTCGCGAGGACCCCGGGCCGATCCTCGGGATGCAGCCGCTCGAGCCAGATGTTGCGTTCCAAGGCGCCATGTTCGGGATCGAATCCGAGCATCGTGGAATAGGTCGGGGTCGCATACCACTCATCCCGTTCCAGATCCCAATCCCAGATTCCGATCGAGGCCGCGTCGGTGGCAAGGATCAGCCGCCGGGTCAGGAGGATCGCTTCTGCTTCTGCGGCCTTGCGCGCGGTCACATCCTGCATCGCGCCGATCATCCGGACCGGGGCGCCCTGCGCGTCGCGGAGGATGTAGCCGCGATCGAAGATCAGCGCATAAGTTCCGTCCCGACGCCCGAAACGATATTCGTCCGACCAGACATGACCGCCCTGATCGATTGCGGCATGGATGCCGTTCAACACCCGCTCGAGATCTTCGGGGTGGAGGAAGTGGGTCCAGGATTCGATGGTCGGGACCGCCTGCGCGAGCGGGTGTCCGAACAGCGTCTGGTAGCCCTCATTCCACCAGAGGGCGTTCGTGGCGAGGTCCCAGTCCCAGACCGCGTCGTTCGTGGCGCGAGCGACGATCTCGAGCCGTTCGTGGCTCGAGCGCAGCAGCGTCTCGGCCTGCTTGCGGTCGGTGATATCGACGAATGTGGCGATGGAATGCGGCTCACCCCGCAGGTCGACGATCTCCGCCCCCACGAGGGCGTTGCGCATCATCCCGTCCCGCGTACGGAACACCACCTCGACATCCCGGAGCGTTCCGTGCGTGACGAGTTGCGACCGCACTTGCGCCAGTGACGGCTCATCGAGGAGGTCCAATTCGTCCGAAGTGCGGCCAATCAGGTCTTCGCGCGCCCAGCCTGTGATGTTGGAATAGGCGGCGTTCACATCGACGATCTTTCCATCGCCGCGGCGATTGATCACGATGCCGACCGGGCAGCCGCGGAAGACCTTGAACAGTCGGGCCTCGCTCTCGAGCAACACTTGAGTCTGGCGGCGCAGTTCCAGTTGCGCCATCACCTGCCGACCCAGCGCGCGCAGGGCCTCTTGCTGCTTCAGGTTCAGTTGGCGCTGGACGCGGTCCATGACGCAAAGGGTGCCCAGCGCATGCCCATCGGAAGTCACCAGCGGCGCTCCGGCGTAGAAGCGGATGTGCGGATCACCAGTGACGAGCGGATTGTTGGCGAAACGCGCATCCGTCGCGGCGTCCGGCACCTCGAAGAGTTCCGGCTCGAGAATGGCATGCGCACAGAAGGAGATATCCCGAGGAGTCTCGCTCGAGGTCAGGCCAACGCGCGATTTGAACCA
>JANLOU010000260.1:0-3288 GCA_031366735.1 Candidatus Eiseniibacteriota bacterium | reverse complement strand
CAGACGGTAACATCACCCTCGGCGCGATATCAACCGGCGGCAACGTCACACTGATGACCGGCGTTTCCGCAGGGATCATTTCGGGCACTACCACGACTGATGTCATCGCGAGCAACCTTTCGCTGAGTGCCGGCTCCGGCGGGATCGGCGCCTACAACATCGGGTTCGGAGGGAGCCCGAATCGGGCTCGGCTCTTGCTGGCATTCGCAGTGCCCCAGGCGAATACGGTCACGCTCAGTGCCGGCGTGGAATACTTCGCGGGCAACATCGTGATCAGCCACACCAAGACCGTCGGCACGGGTGCCTGCGCCGGGTGCGCCGAGCCGTTCTGCCTGATCGTGCAATCCATCAATCTCGTCAGCCAGATCACGCCGAATCAGCGACTCGTCGATCCCATCGCCCCCTACAGCGCCGTTGTCGGCTGGCAGGGCGGCAGCCCAACGCTGTATCGATTTCCTGCTTCGGGGCCGCCCCGTAACGACCCGGGATACTGGTCCATGGGTACCTGCCTCTCCGCCACCCCCACGAACCACCCCACTTGGGGCGCGATCAAGTCTCTCTACCGCTGAACCCCGCACACGTCCGGCGCCGCGCTCCCGCGCTTGGGGCCTGAACTCCCGCACCGGTGCGCCGAGCGGTTGTGGCCCCCTGCCCTGCCGGATAGGCTCCGCTCCTCTGTGAATCCCAGCTCCCTGCCTCGGTCCGCTGCGCGCAGTCGCGCATGCGCTGCCGGGGCTCCGTTTGACCGGAGGAACCGTGAACTTCAATCGCCGCTCCCTGACTCTCGCGCTGACCGCGCTCGCCCTGGCGAGCGTGTCCGCGTTGCCACTCGACTCGTTCGCCGCCGCCGCCAAGCCGGCCGCGAGCGCCTCGGTCCTGCCGCCGGACAACGCTCCGTTCTGGACGGGTCGCCCCAAGGCCTCGCAGTTCAAGGCGCGCATCCGCACCCGACTCAAGCGGGCGCAGGCCTCGCTCGCCGTGCTCACGGCTGCCAAGGGTCCGCGCACATTCGCCAATACGCTGGTGCCGTATGACGAGATCCTGCGCCAGTTGGACATGGCTGGCTCGCAGTGCGGTCTGGTCGAGGAGACCAACCCCGACTCCAGCACGCGCGCGACCGCCGAGGGCATGAGCCAGGAGATCAGCAAGTTCGTCACCGACCTCTCGCTCAATCGCAAGGTCTACGACGCGCTGACGGCGCTCGACCTTTCGCATACGGACGGCGCCACCAAGTTCTATGTCGAGAAGACGCTGCGCGACTTCCGGCTGGCGGGTGTCGACAAGGATGAGGCCACGCGCAACAAGGTGAAGAAGCTGTCGGACGAGCTGGTGTTGATCAGCCAGGAGTTCGGGCGGAACATCCGCGAGGACAAGAGCAGTATCACGGCCACCGTCGCCGAGCTCGAGGGCCTGCCGGCGGATTTCATCGAGCACCACAAGCCGGATGCCAACGGCAAGGTCACGCTGACCACCGAGTACCCGGATGCCGTGCCGATCGGCAATTACGCCAAGAGCGAGGATGTGCGCAAGCGCATGTACATGGCGTTCCAGAATCGCGCCTACCCCAAGAACATGACGGTGCTCGACCAGATGCGCGCCAAGCGGCACGAACTGGCGACCACGCTGGGCTTCGCCAACTGGGCCGACTATGTGACCGCCGACAAGATGGTGGGCAATGCGAAAACTGCGCAGGATTTCGTGGCTCGCGTGGTGGCGGCCTCGGGCGAGCGTCAGGCGCGCGAGTACCAGCAACTGCTCGCGGCCAAGCGCAAGGACCAGCCGAATGCGACGGCCGTGAACCTGTGGGAATCGGGCTACTACAGCGAACAACTGCGCCGCTCGGAGTACAACTTCGACTCCCAGTCGATCCGGCCTTACCTGCCGTACGACCGTGTGGAGCAGGGCATTCTCGATCTGTCCGCCAAGTTGTTCGATGTCACCTTCAAGCGCGTGCCGAACGCGCCGGTGTGGCACCCGTCGGTCAAGTGCTACGAGATGTACGACGGCGGCAAGCTGGCCGGGCGCTTCTACCTCGACATGCACCCGCGTGACAACAAGTACAACCATGCGGCGCAGTTCGACATCCGCACCGGCATCGCCGGCCGCCAGATCCCCGAAGCCGCGCTCGTCTGCAATCTGTCGGGCGGCGAGAAGGGCGATCCGGGCCTGTGCGACTACAACGATGTGAACACTTTCTTCCACGAGTTCGGCCACCTGCTGCACACGATGTTCGCGGGCCGGCAGAAGTGGGCGGGCATCAGTGGCATCCGCACCGAGCAGGACTTCGTCGAAGCGCCTTCCCAGATGCTCGAGGAGTGGATGCGCTCGCCTGAAGTGCTGGCCTCGTTCGCGAAGCACTACCAGACCAACGAGCCGATCCCGGCGGCGCTCGTGAAGCAGATGAACCGCGCGAATGACTTCGGCAAGGGGCTTCAAGTTCGCCGGCAGATGGTCTACGCCGGCATGTCCCTAGGCTACTACGACCATGACCCGGCGGGCGTGGACAGCGACCAACTCATGAAGGAGTTGGTCACCCGCTACCAGCCGTACCCCTATGTCGATGGCACGCACTTCCAGTGCGCGTTCGGCCATCTCGACGGCTACTCGGCCGTGTACTACACCTACATGTGGTCGCTGGTGATCGCCAAGGACATGTTCGCGCAGTTCGACGCCGACCACCTGTTGGCGCCCGGCGTGGCCAAGCGGTATCGCGAGGCGGTGCTCGCACCGGGTGGATCCAAGCCGGCGGCAACACTGGTCTCGGACTTCCTCGGCCGTCCGTTCAACGAGACGGCATGGAAGAAGTGGTTGGATACGGATAATTAACGCGCTGTGGCCCTCCGGGCCACGGGGTGCGATAAGGTGTACGAAACGCCGGTCCGGTTCTCCCGGGCCGGCGCTTTCGTATTCGGGGCTTCCGCCGGCCCGGCTGGGAATGGGATACTTGCAAGGTCTTGGCACGACCAGACCCTCCCCCATGGAGCCGCCATGTCGAACCGCATCGCATTTCGGATTACCATGACCAGCCTGCTGCTCGCTGCATTCGCAGCCGTCAGTAGTGCCAAGGACTGCACCATCACCTCGGTCGGCCTGCCGCCGCTCAACGATCTGGGCACGGGCAGCTATCTGGGGCTGCAAGGCGGGCTCTATCCGGGCGGCGTGAACACTCGCCCCGCAGCCCACGAAGCAGCCGGCCTCGCGCTTGCGCGTTCGATCGTGCCGCTCGACACGCTGGGGAATCCCGATTGGACCAACGGCTCGATCGTGGTGGTGTCGATCGGCATGAGC
>JANLOU010000259.1:0-2205 GCA_031366735.1 Candidatus Eiseniibacteriota bacterium | reverse complement strand
CAGGCCATGCAGGCCGTGGCGCCCCGCGCGCGAATGCTCGTGGTCGGCACCAGCGAGGTGTACGGCAGCATCGAGGCGGGGACGCGTGCCAATGCAGATGCGCCGCAGAAGCCCGTCAGCCCGTATGCGCTCTCCAAGTTGATCGCCGAACGGCTCGCCGCCGAGTATGCGGCGCAGCACGCTCTCGATGTGGTGCGAGTGCGCCCATTCGGGCACACGGGACCCGGCCAGACGCCGCGCTTCGTGATCCCTTCGTTCGCGCAACAGATCGCTGCGATCGAGGCGGGCACGGCCGAGCCTGTGCTACGCGTTGGCAATCTGGAGATCACCCGCGACCTGACCGATGTCCGCGACATTGTGGAGGGCTACTGCCTGCTGCTCGAGCGAGGGCGTTCGGGCGAGGTCTACAACCTTTGCCGAGGCGAGGGAGTGTTGCTCTCGCAGGTGGCTGCGGACCTCGCGGCGATGGCGAAGGTCGCGGTGCGTATCGAGGTCGACCCGGCGCGCCTTCGGCCCGCGGATGTGCCGTATCTCGTGGGGAATCCGTCGCGAATCCACCGTGACACCGGCTGGACCGTCACCCGCACGCTCGAACAGACACTTCGGGACGTGCTCCAGGAGTGGCGGGGCAGGGCGCACCAGTAGGTTTGACCCTGCTCCACCCAACGCCTAACCTGCCCAGTCGATTGTGCCGATAAGCCTTAGCCGTCCGGCCCCGCGCCCTCGGCGCGCCCCCTCGGGCCTGTGTACCTCCGCGAAAGGATACGGTCTTGTACAACATCACGGTGGTCGGAACTGGATACGTCGGACTCGTCTCGGGCGCGTGTCTCGCCGACTTCGGGAACAATGTCACCTGCGTTGACGCCGACGCGGGCAAGGTCGAGCGACTCAAGGCGCTGGAGCTGCCATTCTTCGAGCCCGGGCTGCCCGAACTGGTCGCGCGCAATGTGAACGAAGGTCGCCTGCACTTCACCAGCGACTTGAAGGGTGCACTCAAGGGTGCGGATGTGGTGTTCATCACCGTGGGCACCCCGCCGCGCGCCGATGGCAGCGCCGACACCAGCCAGATCTACGCGGTCGCCAAGACCGTGGCGCAGAATCTGGACGGGTACACGCTGGTCGTGCAGAAGAGCACAGCGCCGGTCGGCACCGCGCGTGACCTGTATGGCTGGATGAGCAAGTGGGCCAGGAAGGGCGCGCAGTTCGATGTGGCGAGCAACCCCGAGTTCCTGCGCGAGGGTTCGGCGATCGAGACCTTCATGCGTCCCGACCGCGTGGTGATCGGCGCGGAGTCCAAGAAGGCCGAGGAGGTCCTCCGCAAGATCCACGCGCCGCTGTTCCTGTTCGAAACCCCCATGGTGGTCACGGGCCTGGAATCTGCCGAGCTCATCAAGTACGCCGCCAACGTGTTCCTCGCCACCAAGATCTCGTTCATCAACGAGATCGCCAATGTCTGCGAGGCGCTGGGCGCGGATGTGCAGATGGTGGCCAAGGGCATCGGTATGGACGGGCGCATCGGCCGAAAGTTCCTGCACGCGGGTCCGGGCTACGGCGGCAGTTGCTTCCCCAAGGACACGCATGCTCTGTCGGCATTCGCACGCGCTGCCGGGGTGAAGGTGGGCATCGTCGACGCGGCCATCGAGGCCAATGAGCGCCAGATGCAGATCATGATCAAGAAGGCGGTCGCGGCGGCGGGTTCGCCGCGCGGGAAGAAGCTGGCGGTGTTGGGGCTGGCGTTCAAACCGAACACGGACGACATGCGCGAGGCGCCCTCGATCACGATCATCCAGGGGCTGAGGAAGCGGGGCTATAAGATTGTCGCGTTCGACCCGGTGGCCATGCCCGTCGCAGAGCGCATGCCCGAGATGAAGGGCGTGATCATGGCGGCGGATGCCTACGACGCCGCCCGCGGCGCCGACGCCGTGCTGATCGTGACCGAGTGGAACGAGTTCCGGAATCTGGACCTGAAGAAGCTGAAGCGCATGGCCAAGAAGGCGGTGCTGTGCGACTTCCGCAACATCTACGATCCTGCCGAGGCTGCGGCTGCCGGCTGGACTTATGTGGGCGTGGGTCGCGGAACGCCGAAGCTCGACAAGAAGTCCGCCGCCAAGCGCGCGCGCTGAGGGACAGCATGATCGACGGAGTCGTGGTCAAGAAACTCAAAGTCATCCCGGATGAGCGCGGTCTCCTCATGGAGATGATGCG
>JANLOU010000220.1:0-8676 GCA_031366735.1 Candidatus Eiseniibacteriota bacterium | reverse complement strand
CCTGGGCGTCATGGGCGCGGCGTGGGCCAACCTGGGTGGCGCGACGGCCTCGTATATCGGCGCGCTCGCGCTCATGTTCATCGCGCTGCGCGAGGGGGCCTCCGCTCGCCTGGGCGACGCGGCTCGGGGCAAGCAGCTGATCGTTCCCAACCTACTGCTCGTGCTCGCAGCGGACCGGGTGCTCGGCCCGGAGCACTCGCTGCCGGTGCGGCTGCTGCTGCTGATCCCCGGCCTCATCGGTGTGTTCGCACTCGGCTTCATCCGGCGATTCGATCTCGAGAAGGTCTCAACGCTCCCGTTGCGTTCGGAGTTGTTGAGGCGGGTGCGTGACCAAGTGGTTCGCGGCGCCAGCACTTTAGTCCGTGTATTCGAACCCCGGAGGGCCGCATGAGCGCCCCGCGCGTGCTGGTCATCATCCCTGCGCACAACGAGGAAGCGAGTCTTGCGCAAACGCTCGCCGAAGTCCGGGCGAAAGCGCCGAATGTGGATGTGCTGATCGTCGACGACGGCTCGCGCGACGCCACCGCCAGCGTGGCACGGGCGGCCGGTGTCCCCGTGGTCCGGCATCCGGTGAATCTCGGGGTGGGGGGCGCATTGCAGACCGGTTTCCGGTATGCGGTCGAGCACGGGTACGACATCGGTGTGCAGTTGGACGCTGATGGACAGCATGATCCGGCCTACCTCGGCGTGCTGCTGGAGCCGGTCTTGAAGCATACCTGCGATGTCAGCATTGGTTCGCGATATGTGGAATCCACGGGCTACCGTGCGCCTTGGAATCGCCGAATGGGCATGCTGATCTTCTCCGGCGTCGTGAAACTCGCGCTGGGCCAGCGGATCACGGACACCACCTCGGGGTTCCGCGCCTATGCTCTGCCGGTCATGCAAGTCTGTCAGCATGACTTCCCCAAGGACTTCCCGGACGCGCCGTTGCTCATCGCGCTGGCCCGCCGGGGATTCCGGCTCGCCGAGGTTCCGGTTGTGATGCGGGAACGGCAGGCAGGCCAGTCGTTCTACACGCTGGGCAAGCAGCTTTATTACCCGTACAAGAACTTGTTGGCATCGATCATGGCATTCATCCGTCGTCCGGTCGGATAGGGGGGTCGCGTGGAATTCCTCTCGAGGACACAACTCATCACGGCGCTGGGCGCAGTCGCGCTCGCGCTCTACGTGTTGGATCTGGTGCGCCGGCGCAAGCTGGGCGAGGAATACTCGCTCTTGTGGGTGATCGCGACCGCGGTCATCGCGGTGCTGGGCTTCTCCACGCCGCTGCTCAAATCGATCACGCACGCACTGGGCATGTTGGGCGAGGCCTCCACGGTGTTCGCCTTCGGGCTCGCGTTCGCCGTGGCCATGCTCTTGTACCTTTCCACGAAGCTGTCGCGTCTGGGACTCGAGAATCACATGCTCTCGCGAGACCTCGCCCTGTTGCGGCATGAGCTCGAGGAGCTGCGCGCGAGCGCAGGGAAGGAGATCCATTGAAGCGAGCGATCCAGTTGGCGCTCGGCCTGGGGATCTCGGCCGTCTGCATCTGGTACTCCACCCGCGATGTGAAACTGCCCGAGCTGCTGCACGCGCTGCGTTCGGCCAACTTGTTCGGCTTCATCGGCGTGATGATGGTGACCATCTTCGGGTTCTGGGTCCGCGCCGTGCGTTGGCGGCTGTTCCTGCTCACCGATCGCAAGATTTCGACGCACAGCTTGTTCAGCTCCACCATGATCGGCTTCATGGCGAACAATGTGCTCCCCTTTCGCTTGGGCGAGTTCGTGCGGCCATGGGCGCTGTCGCGCCGTGAGTCCCTGTCCAAGAGCATGTTGCTCGCCACGGTCGTGGTGGAACGCGCTATCGACATGCTCACGCTGCTGGCGATCTTCGGGATCTCGTTGATGCTGCACCCGATCGGCGAGAGCACGGAAGCGGGGCGCATGGTCCAAGCCGGCGCCAAGATACTGATCGTGCTCTCGGGAGTGCTCACGGTCATGGTCATCGTGGCGGAACGCAATCGCGCGCTGGCGCATCGGATGCTCTCGATGTTGCCGGTGAATGTGCGGGCGCGTGGGTCCCGGTTGTTGGACCGATTCCTGGACGGATTCGCCTTATTCCGGGACTTCCGAAGATTGGCCCAGGTGTTCGTGCTCTCGTTCGCGATGTTCATGTGCTTCGCAGTCGCGTTGGGAGTCAGCATGTGGTCGCTGGACATTCAGGCCCCGTGGTACGCGGGGCTGGTGATGCTGGTGGTCACCGCCATCGGGATCATGGTGCCCGCCGCCCCGGGCTATGTGGGCACGCTCAATATTGCATGCATCGTTGGCCTTCGGCTCTTCGGCGTGGGCCCTGCGCAATCCGTGCCCTTCGGCTGGTTCTACTTCTTCAGCCAATGGCTCCCCATCACGGCGGTCGGGTTGTTCTTCCTCAACCGCGAAGGCCTGTCCCTGGCCTCGCTTGGCAAGGTGGGGGAAGCGACCCCGGAGGAACTCGCGTGAATCGGTTCGCCGCTTCAGCGCCGAAAGTGTCGCGCGATTTTGCGCACCGCCTCACAGACGTCGTCGACGTCGTGATCGGTCATGTGCGGAAAGAGCGGCAGCGTGATGGCGCGGCGGTAGGCATCCTCGGCGACCGGGAAGGCGCCCTCCGCCAGCCCCAGGCTGTCGCGGAAGTGGGGATGGAAGTGGATCGGGATGAAATGCACCGAGGTGCCGATGTTCTCGGCGCGCAACTCGGTGATGAAGCGAGCGCGATCGATCGTGAGTTGCTCCAGCTCGAGCGCGATCGGGAACAGGTGCCAGGCGTGCGTCACATCGGGGCGCGCGACCGGCACGCGCACCTCGCGGACATCGGCGAGCTGCTCGCAGTAGCGCTCGACGAGCACGCGCCGGCGCAGCTGGGATTCTGCGAAGCGTTCGAGTTGGCCCACCCCGATGGCGGCGAGGACATCCGACAGGTTGTACTTCCAGCCCGGCGCCACGACCTCGTAGTACCACGAACCCGTGTCGCTATAGCGCTTCCAAGCGTCGCGACTCATGCCGTGCAGGCTGAGCAGTTGGATGCGTTCGGCCAGCCCGGTGTCATCGGTGACCGCGGCGCCGCCCTCACCCGTGGTCAGGTTCTTGGTGGCATAGAAGCTGAAAGCGGTGACCTGCGCGAGCGACGCATCCCCAACCGGTCGGCCCTTGTAGGTTGCGCCCAGCGCGTGCGCGGCGTCATCGAGAATACGGATGCCGCGCGGGTCGGTGATTGCGCGCAGCGCATCGTAGTCGCAGGGGTGGCCGCCGTAATCCACGCTCAGCACCACCTTGGTTCTGGGCGTGATGGCGGCTTCGACCCGCCGCGGGTCGATGCACAGCGTATCCGGTTCGATGTCGACCAGAACGGGCGTGGCCCGGACATGCTCGATCACATTCACCGTGGCGGCGAATGTATACGGAGTGGTGATCACTTCGTCGCCCGGCCCGATGCCCATGGCCTCGAGCGCCAGATGCAGTGCCCCGGTCGCAGAGTTCACGCACACCGCGTGCCGGGCGCCGGCCAGGGCAGCGATCCGCTCCGCCAGTTCGTGGGTGCGCGGGCCGGTGGTGACCCAGCCCGAGGAGAGCGACTCGAGCACCAACTGCTTCTCGCGCTCCGAAATGAATGGGACCGCAATCGGCAGGAACCGCTCGCGGACCGGCACGCCACCCTGCGAAGCGGGCAGCGGCGTCGGGGATGTCGCCGTGGGATTGGTCACGCCGTGAGTCTAATGCGTCGCCGCGTGCGGACGCCAGCAGCCTACTTCCACGGGATGTGTCGCACACGTCTGTGCATCCAACCTTGACCCCCTCGAGGAGCCATTTCCCCCGATGCATCCTCGCAAGCTGATCCGCGATTCCGTCCGATTCGCATTCTCCCTCTCTGTGGTGCGGGCCGCACTCATGGCGAGGGGACTGCTGGCTGCGCGGATGCTCGGCCCGCTCGGCTACGGTGCCTGGAACGCGATGCAGCTGATGATGGACTATGGCGTGTTCGCCGCGGCGGGCACGCAGCAGGGACTCGACCAGGCGGTGCCGGCAAGGATCGTGAGCGGCGATCGCGTTGCGCTGGATCGTCTCAAGCGAGCGGGGTTCGCGAATATCCTGCTCACCACGCTGGTGTTCATCGCGGGCTGCCTGGTGTGGGCGGCGTCCGGCAGTAGTCGCCTGCTGGGGAACTGGGGCTTCGCGGGCATCGCACTGGCATTGTTCTGCGTGCTGGCCGTGAACATCGCGTACTACGGTTTGTCGCTTCTGCGCTCGCATGGCGACATGAACACGGTGAGCACTTGGTTCGTGATGCAGGGCCTGATCGGCGCAGGTCTGGGACTGGCCCTCGTCCCCCGGCTCGGCGAATGGGGGCTGCTGTGGGGCTGGGTCGCGGGCTGCCTCATCTCGCTGGTGTTCGTGCTGGTGCGCGGGCGTCGGGAGGCGCCGCTGCGGTGGGCATTCGGACCCGAGAATCTCCTGCTCATGCGCATCGGTCTGCCGATGTTCGTGTTCAACTCCTCGACGATCGTCATGCGCAGCCTCGACCGGTTGATCATCCTGCGCTACCTCGGGACGCAGGATCTCGGCTACTACAGCCTCTCGGTCATGGCCCTCACATTCCTGCTGTACCTGCCGGACTCCGTGGGCTATGTGGTCTACCCGCAATTGCTGCGGCGCTACGGTGAGTTGGGTCAGGATCCGGGCGCGATCCGTGAACGCGTGGAACGGCTGCTCCAGGCCATGGCGGTATCGGTCCCACTGCTCTCCGGACTCGCCTATCTGTGGACCCGCGAGATCGTTGCGACCGTGCTCCCCAAGTTCCTTCCCGGGGTGACCGCGGTGCGCATCCTGTGCTTCGGCGCGGCGGGGCTGGCGCTGGGCACGATCTCGTCGATGGTCCTGATGACCGTGGGTCGGCGCATGGCGCTCGTGCCTGCCGCCGTGTTCGCCACGGCGCTGGGGGCAACGCTCGACATCATCGCCGTGCGGCTGGGATTCGGCATCACCGGCGTGGCGTGGGCGACTCTGGCAACCTATGCACTCAATGGCGGGGTGCTGCTCGCGATGGCTTCCGCGGGGGTGGGCCATACCTCCCGGCGCACCATGCTCTTCGTGACGCGCAGCCTGGCGCCGTTGGTGATCGGTATCCTGCTGGCCTGGGCGCTCGATCGATTCCTGCCCTGGATCCATGCTCCCGAGCGGGGGATGCGACTCGCGCGCCTCCTGTTGGGGAGTGTGGCCTTCCTGTTCCTCTATCTCGTGGTCGTCTCGCCCTTTGCTCGCGGCGTCGGCCTCAAGCAGTTGGTCTCGGAGTTCAACCTGCCGATCCTCTCGCCGTTGTTCCGGCGGTTGGGATTCGGCTCTGAATCGTAAGGGGCGTCATGCGGATCCTCGTCACCGGTGCCGGTGGGTTCATCGGAGTCCGACTCGTTCAGCGATTATTGAAGGATGGTCACGAAGTGGTCGCGCTCGTGCGCTCGGTCCGGGGCGAGCTGAAGTTGTCGCGACCCGGGCTTCGAGTGGTTCGAGGTGACATGACCGACAACGCGTCGCTCGAGGAAGCCGTCGCCGGGTGTGAAGTGGTCGTGCATCTGGCCAATGCGACCGCCATCACCGACTGGGCAAAGGCCCGGGCGATCAATGTCGAAGGGACACGCCTGTTGCTCGAGGCCGCTCGTCGTGCGGGTGTGAAGCGCATGGTGTTCACCTCGACGCTCTCGGCGTTGCGCGAGCAGCGCGGCCCGTACGGACAGACCAAGCTCGAAGCAGAGGTCGTGGTGCGCGAATCGGGCTTGCCGTTCGTGATCCTGCGGCCCTCGCTCGTGTACGGCGCGCACGGCATCGGACTGGTGGCCAATCTTGCGGCCTACCTGCGCGGACTACCGGCCGTGCCCGTCATCGGGGACGGGCGCATCGAACTCGACCCCATCCATCTGAATGATGTGAACGAGATCATCGTGCAGTGCCTGACGCGCGACGATGTCCTGGGCAAAGCTTACGATCTGCTCGGTCCCGACCGAGTCACCTTCAATGAGTTCCTCGAGCGACTCAGCGCAGAGATCGGCGTGAAGAAGCCACTCGTCCACCTGCCCGGCGGCCCAATGCTGTTCGCAGCCCGGATCGCTTCGAAGTTGCTCGCCAACCCGCCGATCACCGAGGACAATGTGCTCGGCCTCACATCGCCTGCTCGGATCGATCGCGAGAGCGCCGTGCGCGATTTCAAGATTGCCTGGACCTCGCTCGACCAGGGCCTGCGCGATGTGCTCATCGCGCCGCAGCCCGGGGACGAGGGCGCGATCGCGCTCGGGCGGCCGGGTGTTCCCGTGGCGCCACTCATGCGTGCCATGGCGCGTCCTTCGCGGCCGATCCGGGTTGGTGTGGTGGGGCTCGGCAAACTTGGCGTCGCGCACACCGCGGTCCTGAGCATGGTGCCCGATGTGGAAGTGGTGGGAGTGTCGGATCTGGCGCCAGCGCTCGGCAAGAGCCTGCGGGGGATGGGCTTCCTCGCCCCCTTCTATGCGAGTGTCTCCGAGCTGCTGGCTCAGGCCAAGCCTGACGCGGTCTGGGTCTGCACCCCGCCGCATGTGCACGAGCCCGTGGCCCGCCTGTGTGTCGAGGCGGGCGTGGCCGCGTTCGTCGAGAAGCCCTTGGCCCATTCGGTCGAGAGTGCCCAGAAACTCGCGGACCTGGCGGCCCGTCCCGGCGCCAAGGTGGGCTGCGGTTACACGCTCGCATTCTGGCCCAGCTTCGCCGCCGCGCAGCACGCCATCGCTTCGGGAGTGCTCGGCGAGGTGAGGTCGGGCCGCTCGAGCATGTTCCTCTCGCAGGTCTTCGCGCCGCAGCAGGGTTGGATCGGCGATCCGGCCAAGTCCGGTGGCGGTGTGGTGGCGAACATCTCCTCGCACCTGTTGTTCGTGCTGCGCTGGTGCCTGGGTCAGCCGGTCGCCGTGAAGGCGGAGTGGAAGAAGCTCTATGGCAATGTCGAGGACGAGGTGAAGGCCGTGTTCCGGTTGGCGAATGGCGCGGAGGTCTCGTTCGAGAGTTCGTGGAGTGTGCCCGGCTATCCCATGTCGGCCACGACCTTCGAAGTGGTGGGGGAGAACGGGCGCCTGACGGTGACGAATGAATCCATCGAGCTCGACCTGACGGAAGCCCGCGGGGGCTGGAGCGCGGGCCGGACCCGGCTCATGCATCCCGAACTCCCGCAGCCCTCGCGGTTCGATCTGAATGGGGAAGCCTATGTGTTGGAGGATGCGGCCTTCGTGGCGTGGGTGGCCGGCGGGGACGAACCGCCCGGCACCGCGCTGCTCGGGCTGGATGTGCAGCGCATGATGGGCGCGCTCTACGATTCCTGCGCCCGCGCCGGGGCGGAAGTGGAGGTGGCCCGATGAGCGCACCGCGCTTGCTGTTGTCGACCGAATCATTGTTGGGCGTGACGCGGCATCCCCGCGAACACACCATGGACCTGGTCAAGCGATTCGAGGATCCCGCCCTGCTCGCGCAACAGTTCGTGCGCGCTCTCGACGCGGGGGCCGACGGCATTCTGGCATCGCCGTCCCCGGTGACGCGCGCCGCGCTCAGTGCCGCGGGTCGCCCGATTCCCACCTGGGCACTGCTCCCCAATGTCCCGGCCTATGTGCGCGACATGTCCGAGGCAGGGCTGGTCGGGGCCGCGCTCAAGCGAGTCAAGGGTGCCGGCCTCGGCACTCTCGCCCGCGTCGGGCTCACCGGTATGAGCCACGCATTGGGAGTGGTCCGGGGTGATTTCGCAAGTATGGTCCCGCTTCTGCTCGAACTCGAGGCGGCCGCTCTGGGCGCGTCTCGACTGGAAGGTGTGATCATCGCAGCCCCGATCACCGATGTGGCGTTGGCGGGACGCAATCGGCTCTTCTTCGCCCACCTGACCGCGTTCATCCGCACGCGGTTCGCAGGGAAGGCTGGCTTCGAGACCCACAACCTTGGGCACCTCCTCATGAGACTGCGCGAGTGGGGGATCGAGCCGGACCTCGTCATCGGCCCGGTGAATCCGGCGGGCTTCATGATGAAACCCAGTCCCAGCGTGGTGCTGCGGGAGATCGCCATCGCGGATGTCCCGGTGCTCGCCAAGGAACTGACCGCGGGCGGCACGCTCGAGTTGGGTGCATCCGCTGCCTACGCACTCGCGCATGGCGCGTGCGGCGCGGTCGTGGATCTTGGCGATGTCGGGGGGGACGCGGCCTCGCTCGTGCGGCTCGACCTGAAGCGATCCCTGCCCGCATGAGTTCGGGCGAGCGCCGCGCCGTGGTGGGGTGGGCCTGCGCGGCATTCGCCGCGGGGGCCGCACTGATTGCGGCGTGGCTGCCCGCTCCGCTGGCCGCGGCGGTGCTGGGCGTCACCTTCCTGGTCACGCCCGGCGCACTCGCTGCTGCCGCGCTGCTGCGCGAAGGTGACCGACTGCCGCGCGAAGCTTTGGCGCTCGCGTGGTCGCCATTCCTCGCCGGCGGCGTGGTGGTGGCGCTGGCTGCGCTCGGCGTGCCTTTCGCCTCCGCGGTGCGTGTCACGGTGGTCGGCATCGCGCTGCTGGCCGCTGGCCGCGCGGTGGGTCCCGGGGCGCGGGTCGGGCCGGGGACCCCGTCGGCGGATCGGCTGATGGCATTGGCGTGGACCTCCTTGGTGGCGGTTCTGCTCACCACTGTGGTCGCGC
>JANLOU010000176.1:0-10067 GCA_031366735.1 Candidatus Eiseniibacteriota bacterium | reverse complement strand
CGGTTCAGCGGCCGAGCGTGTCCCCTGGAACCTCGTCGGGCTTACCAATCAACACATTGTGCGCTCGCTCGAGCTTGAGTTTCAGTCGGCCCGCCAGGCGCGCGGGCATGACCGGTGGGCGCAGGCGCTCGGCTTCGCTGCGGGCCTGGTTGTAGTTGCGCGCACGCACTCCGATCCGGCAGGTCCCGAAAGTGACCACGACTTTGGTCGTCTCGCTCAGTGCCAACGAGTCACCCACGCGGAACAGGTCCGCGGCGTCGTACCAGCGCGAGGGCAGTCCCGTGTGCGGATAGACCCACGAGTAGTCCACGGCCCACAGGCTGTCGACCCCGAGCACGCGACAGGTGCGCGCGCCGTTCGGGAGCGCATAGACCACCGAGTCGAGTCGAACCCGGCGATCCAGGCCCAGCCACAGGTCCGCCCGCATCAGTGAAGGTTTCATGATCTGCCGCGTGCCTGGCCGGACCATGAGGTCGGCGATCCCCCGCTCGGGTTCGTCGGATGCAGCATTCGCCGCGATCATCGCCACAAATAAGCCGGCAACGGGAACCAGCCGGCGCAGCGAGTGAAATCGGGCGGAGCACTCGAACATTGGGCTCTCCAATCGTCAGGGATGCCCTACCAGAGTACTCCGCCCGGTGCAGCCAGGGCTACTCGCCGCTGGCCTGACGCTTCCAAGGCTCAGGCAGCCCGGGACACATCCTCGTCCTGACAGTCTTCGTCCTCGTCACGGACGACTGCGACGGCAGCGCGCACACGGGCACCCAGCTTGCGCTCATCGCGCAGGCTTTCGATGGTGGCCTCCGCCTGCTTGAGCAGGTACTGCAGTGAGCCAGCCTTCTCGATCGCCTGATCGACCATGGCTTTCTGACCCTCGAGCGCCTCGAGGCTGGAGCGGACATCGGTCACCAGTGCGTCGGCGCGCGCGAGGCGCTCCTCCGCCTTGGTCATCTGGCGCTTGCGCTCGTCGAGCGACCCCGTCGTATCGCGGATGTCGTTCAACTGCTGGGACACATCCGCGAGCAGCGCACGGCTCTCTGCGATGCCTTGGTGCTCGGATGTGATCGTGCGCACATCGGTGGCGGTCTTCTCGACCAGCGCGAACATGCGGTCAAGATCGGATTGCAGGGCCTCGACCGTGTTCTGGCGCGAAGCGATCTGCTCCAACGAGCGCTTGACGTCGGCATCGACGCGCTCCCAGCGAACCAAGCGTTCCTCGAACTGATTGAGACGCTTCTCGACAGCCCGCAGCTTGTTCGAGCGTTCCTCCAGTGTCGTGGTCAGTGCCTGCGCCTCGGCGGCCTGCTGGTCTGCCGCGGCGAGCGACGAAGCCAGTAGCTGGGCTTGGGCTTCCAACTGTGCCGCCGACTCCGCGGCCTCCTGGCGAAGCTCGGAAGCCTTCTGCAGATTCTGGTGCGCCTCTGCCAGCGACTGCTGCCGCTGGTCGATCTCGGCCTTGAGCGCCTGGGTCTGCTGCGACAGGAGCTCGACCGATTCACACCTTGATTCGGCGGCGCTGACCTTCTTGCTCACCTGGCGCGTGGCCTGCTCGGCCTTGTGCACCTGGCCCGTGACGGAGGCGATGGACTGCGCCAGCCGGTCGGCTTCCTCGGCATGGGATGCGAACGCCACGAACCGTTGCTCGGCGGCATCCATGCGCGCCTGCAATTCCTGCCCCTGCTCTGCGAGTTGGCCGGTTGCCGCACCGAGTTCCGCAAGGCGCTGGTGAAGTGCCTCGGCGAACTCCTGCCGCGACTCGATCTGCTGGAGTGAATCGGTCACCCGTCGCGCCTGAGTCTCGGCAGCTGCAACGCTCGGGGCCAGCTGCTGCACCGCCTCGGCCTGTTCGCGCAGCGTATGGACCGACTGCTCCACCGTCGTGAGCCAGGTGCGCGTGTCCGCTTGGGCTTCTCGTGCACGCGCCATCTCGGCCCAGGTCAACTGCATCTGCTCGTGGGCATCTTTCACCCGCACATGCGTGCCGCTGAGCCCCTGGATGTCGTTGAGGGCGGCTTGGACCGCGGGTTGAGCGGATTCGATCCGGGCGACACGCTCCAGTACCTGCCCTGCGACCTTCTGGCTGGTCACCAGTTCTTCGCGCATGCCCCGCAGCTTCGCGACTTCGTCGTCGACGCGCGTGAACTCGTCGGCGAAGGTGGCCAGTTGCGAGGCGACGGTGTTCGTCTGGGATTGGAGCTCGCCCACGGTGTGGCTCGACTCGGCGAGGCCCTTGTACCGGCTCTCGAACTCCGACAGCGCACCGCGCAGGTCTGCCACGCGCTGCGAGACGGACTCGAGCCCGCGGCTCTCGAAGTCGAATCGCTCGACCGTCGCTTTCATCTCATCCCGCGCCTGCATCAGCTCCTGCCGCGTTGCCTGCGTCTGCTCGTGAGCTTCGCGCTGCAACTGGCTGATCTCGTTCGAGCGCTCGAGGACCGCTGTGTGCAGGGATTCCAGCGTCGACACATGGTCCTGCAGCGCAACCAGGGACTGCTCATTCTCGCGCTGTTGGCGGACGCCGGCATCGATCTGTTTCATGGCCTGGTCCAGATGGTCGGCGCGGGAGATGGCGCGCTCCACGGCCTCGCGCTGTGCCTCGAGTGCGGCCGTCTTCTGTGCCACGGTGTCCCCGAGCGCTTTGAGCGTCGTGAGCTCGCGCTTCAGGTCGCTCACCGTGTGCTGCACGCCGTCCACGCTACGCACTGCTTCCTCGACGCTCGAGATGCGGCGTTCCTTGTCCTGCAGCGAACGACTGAACTCGTCGCGGCGACGGTCGAGCGCCTCCATCTTGCTGACGGCCAGCTTGTGCGCGTCGAGCATGCGGCCTTGCTGCTCTTGCAGACGGGCCATCTGTTCGCCCGAGCCTTCGACCTGCGTGCGGATGGTATCGGCGTCACCTCGCAGTTGCTGGAACGGGCGCTCCACCTCGAGGAACGACCCGAGCCGTTCCTTGAGGTCATTCGCCATGTCCACCTTGTCACTCAGCTCGCCCAGGACCTGGCGGATGTGCTGCGAGTCGGTCACCGCCTGAGTCACGCTGGCTTCGGCCTCGCGCTGGTTCTGCTCCAGCCGCTCGGCGCGCTCGTCCAGTGTCTCGATGGTCAACGCGAGCTTGGCGATGGCGTCGAGGCGCTGTTCCGCCTCGGAGAGCCGACTCGTCACGGCATCCACCTCGCCGCTCGCTTTGACGATGGGCTCCTCCAGCAACTGCAGGCGGCTCGTGGTCACCTTGGCCTGTTCGACCAGCGCCTCGAAGTTGCTGCGCTCCTTCTGCATCTCGTAGAGGATCGTGCGCATCTGGTCGGCGACTTCGCGATCCTTCGAGCCATTCCCGAGCAGGTTCTTCAGATTGGGGGCCATCGTGTGCTCCTTGCTTTCGGACCGTTGGGCGCCGAGCCTGCATCGCGCGGCGCGTCAACGAAGGGACTCCCGCGGTGGTCGCATTCGACCGTGGCCACGGTGGCTTGGGGGGTGTAGTCGCGAAGTGCAATGCAAGACGCGGACCCCTTTCGACGCCGGGTGCAGGTCTTGACGGAAACGCCGGGCGGGGACCAATCCTGTTCGCCCCGGGCCTGCCCGATGGGGCCCGGTCCAAGCTCATCGACGCCCTGTTATCTGGCTATGGCACATCGGCATAGAGAGGCGTGTGCAGGTGGAAGGCGATGCGCGTGCCAAGTGCTCTTCGGCTCGGGCAGCGCCGCGCCGGCGCGATCCAGAAGGACGCTGAGCCGGTTCGGTCCGCCGGGATCCCGCCGGTCTGCGTGAGGGGGTGGACAGCTTCTCGCCACCCAGTGGGCAGTCCCTGAGCATGCCGAAAACGATTCGGGACTCCTGCTCCCCTGATTCCGCTTGTCGCGTGTAAGGTGCGCTTCGACACGCGGCGCCTGTGATTGAACCTCGACTGCTGAAGGGTGGCGTATGGACCGTTTGATCCGTTCATTCCGAGTGCCCGCGCTGCTCGCCGTGGCGCTGTTGAGCAGCTGCGCGACACTTCAAGAGCTAGCCACCCTGCGCACCGTGTCCTTTGCCTTCGATCGGGTCAGCGAAGTTCGGGTCGCCGGTGTCCGCATCGACCCGGGCACGCGCATGAGCGACCTGGGGGTGGCGGACGCGGCCCGACTGCTGGACGCGGTCAGTCGGCACAGCGTGCCCATCGACCTGGTGGCGCATGTGCGTGCCGAGAATCCCGCCGAGAACAAAGTGGTCGCGCGGATGCTCGAAGTGGGGTGGAAGTTCTTCGTGCAGGATCAGCAGACACTCGAGGGCCAGCTGGGTACGGCGCTATCGCTCCAACCCGGGCAGCCGGTGGATGTGCCCGTGGCAGTGCGCTTCGACCTGGTGCCGCTCACACAGGGCGGCGCGCGGGAGGTGTTCGAGTTGGGGTTGGCGATCGCGGGTTACGGCGGCAGCCCCAAGGAGCTGCGCCTCGAGCTTCGTCCCACCATCGAAACAGTGCTCGGCCCCATGCGCTACCCGGCGCCCGTCGTGGTGCGCCGGACCGTCGGCGCGCCCACTCGACCGTGATGCCCTTGGCAGGGTACTTTCCACTCGCATTCTGAGCTGGCCCCGCTGGGTGCACTTCGTGCGCGCCCGGCCCGCGGATTCCACGACTCCATCTCATCAGGATCGACCATGGGACGCATCTTCGAGACCCGCAAAGCCACGATGTTCGCGCGTTGGGACAAGATGTCCAAGGCGTTCGCCCGGATCGGCAAGGAAGTCACCATCGCCGTGAAGAAGGGCGGTCCCGAGGCGGCGACCAATCCGATGCTGCGCCGCGTCATGCAGAACGCGCGCGCGGTGAACATGCCCAAGGAGAAGATCGAGACCGCGATCAAGAAGGCGATGGGCCAGGATCAGGCGGACTACGAGGAAATCGTCTACGAGGGCTATGGCCCGCACGGCATCGCCATTCTGGTGGAATGCGCCACGGACAATCCGGTGCGCACGGTGGCGAACATCCGCTCGCACTTCAATAAGGGCCACGGCCACATGGCCAGCTCGGGAAGCGTGGGGTTCCTCTTCAAGCGCATGGGGGTATTCCGACTGGCGCCCGCGGGGATCGAGCCCGAGTCGCTCGAACTCGAGCTGATCGACCATGGCCTCGACGAGATGGGCGAGAGTACGGGCGAGAAGGGCGAGGCGCAGTGGGTGGTGCGCTGCAGCTTCCATGATTTCGGCAAGCTGCAGAAGGCGCTCGAGGACCGGGGGATCACGCCGATCTCAGCGGAATCCGAATACATCTCTGGAACCCATACCGAGCTCCCCGAGGATCAGGCCACCGAAGTGCTGAAGCTGGTGGATCGCCTCGAGCAGGATGAAGATGTCCAGAGGGTCTTCCACAATCTGGCATGAGTCGCGGCATCCGCGCGGCCGAAGCGGGACCCGGCCCACCCGGGCCTGCTGATCAGCCGCGATGCGTTTCGAGCAGCTCGCGCAGGCGCTGCATGCCTTGCTGCACGGAGGCCACCGAGACCGCGCCGACGGACAGGCGAACCCAGCCCGTTTCGTCACTCAGGCCGAACGCCTGGAAGGGCACAACGGCCAACCCCGCGCCATGGAGCAGGACCTTGCGCAGGTCCTCGTTGGTGCGGATCGTCACGCCATCGATGGTGCTGCCGAACAGGTCGAATCGCGCGGACAAATAGAGTGTCCCCTCGGGCTGGACGGATTCGACGGGATGGCCCTCGGCCCTGAGCTGCGAGAACGCGCCGTGCAGGAGCTCGAGGCGCTCGCGTAGTCGCCGCTGCATGTCGGTGCGGAAGGCGCGAAATGCTTCGGCATCCGCGAGGAATGCGGCGGTGGCCACCTGTTCGGCGCGCGGCGCCCAAGCGCCCACATGCCCGAGGAAGTCCGACATCCGGCGGATCAATGCTGGCGGGCCGAACGCCCAGCCCACTCGCAGCCCCGTCGAGGCGAGCGACTTGGAGATGGCATCGAGCATGATGGTGTACGGCGCGACCTCGGGCACGAGCATCGCCGGCGTGAGCGGCTCGACGCGCCCGAACTCCAGCGCCCAATAGACCATATCGAAGAGCAGGAACACCGGGCGCTGGCCGACGCCCTCGCGGCGGCGGTTCTCGGCCACCAGATCGCGGCAGATCTCGCCCAACACCTCGGGAGCGATGGATGTGCCGGTGGGATTGAGCGGCGTGCACAGGGCCAGCAGCGAGATGCGACCCAGCACTTCGCGCACCGCCGCGGCAGTGGGGTGGAATCGCGAAGCACGGTCGACCGTGATGGGGACGGGGGTGGCGCCGGCGAGGTAGCAGTAGTGATTGTTGTTCCACGACGGGACCGGAAAGGCCACCGCGTCGCCCGGATCGACCACGGCCTTGTAGGTCGCGTAGATCAGCGGACGCGCACCACCGGCGACAAGTACGGACTCGAGCGGGTGGACGAGGCCGGCCTCGCGTTCGAGGAAGCGAACCGCCGCCTGACGGAGTTCGAGCATGCCGTTCGAGGGTGGATAGCCGGTGTGCCCCGCTCGCAAGGCGCGTTCGATACCGGTGAGGAGTGCCTCGGGGGCCGGATACTCCTTGGCATCGAAGTCGCCCACGGTGAGATTGCAGACGGCGTGGCCCTCGCTGATCAGGGCGCGGATCTCGCCGGCGATACGCAGTACTTCGGATCCCACCAAGCCCTGAGCCAGGTGGGAGAGCTCGCGGTCGGTGATCGCGCCCAGATCGACGGTCAGGACTTGTTCGGGCATCTCGGTTCTCCGTTCGCGCGCTGCAACAAAGTGGAGTGCGCGCCGAATATCGGGCGCGAGTACATTGCAGCGCAGGATATCACCAACGCATCACGCAGCCAGCCCACGCGAAGCCGGCGCCGAAAGCTGCCAGCACGATCAGGTCCCCGCGCTTCACCAGCCCTGCGTCGCGGGCCTCGGTGAGGGCGATGGGGATGCTCGCGGCAGTGGTGTTGCCGTAATGCTGGATGTTCTGGAACACTTTCTCGGGCGGTATGCCAAGGCGCTGCGCCACGGCATCACCGATGCGCTGGTTGGCCTGATGCGGCACGATGAGCGCGACATCGTCGAGCGTCACTCCTGCGTCGCGCAGCACTTCGTGGATGACTTCGGGGAAGCGCGTGGTGGCGCTCTTGAACACCTGCCGCCCGTTCATCTGCGGATACTGCCGGCCTTGGTCCAGCATCGCGTGCGTGACTCGACCCGGCTCACACGATGAGGGCGCTTCGCACCAGAGGTCCTTGGCAAGGGCGCCTTCACTGTGCAAAGCCCACGACAGGATCCCCCTCGGGGCATCGCACGGCTCCACCACTGCTGCTCCCGCGCCATCGCCGAACAGCACGGCCATGTCGCGTCCACGGGTACTCAGGTCGAGGCCTGTGCTCTGGGCCTCGCCGCCCACCACGAGGATGCAGCGATAGCGTCCCATCCGCACGAACGCATCTGCGACGCTCAGGGCATACACGAAGCCGCTGCATGCGTTGCGCACATCCAGCGCTCCCACGGTGTCGATTCCGAGCGCATGCTGCAACAGCACGCCGTTGCCAGGGAACATGTAGTCGGGTGTCGTGGTCGCGAAGATGATGAAATCGACATCCCCGGGATGACGGCCCGCATCGGTGAGTGCCTTGCGAGCGGCCTCGAGCCCAAGTTCCGCGGAGCCGACGCCATGCTCGACATAGTGCCGTTCCCGGATCCCGGTTCGCTCGATGATCCAAGCGTCACTGGTTTCCATGATCTGTTCGAGATCCCGATTCGTGACGACCTTGGGCGGCACATGGAAGCCAATGCCCGTGATGCAGGAATGCGTCATTTCTCACCCTCCGATGGCCGAGGATGGGCTCCCGACGCATCCAGCGTCAACGCTTCGCTTGGGAGTGAGGGGGCCGCTCCGTCCGCGCGGCGCCGCATCGGCGCAACCGCTGCTAGTGGAACAGGTCGGCGTAGGCTCGGAACCATCCGTCACCGAAGAGGTAGACGATCATGGCGGCGGGGCACAGCAGCGTGCCGAACGGGAGCGCGGTCATGCCATCGCCTTTGCGCCTGGCCAACAGGCTGAGACCCCAGATGCTGCCGAACAGAGCTGCGACGAAGATCGTCATCAATGCCAAGGGGCCGCCCAGGAGGGCGCCGAACATGGCCGCAAGTTTGATATCGCCGCCTCCCATGCCCTCGATCTTCCGGATTCGGAAATAGGCTTCGGCGACCAGCCACAACAGTCCTGCGCCGCAGAGCATTCCGAACATGGCCTGCTGGACCCCGACCGGACCCAGAAGCGCGGCGGCGATGGCGATGAGGGTGCCGGGTAAGGTGAGCACATCCGGGAGCAGTTGGAAGTCGAGGTCGATCCACAGCAACGCGATCAGCAGGAAGCCCCAGATCGCCACCAACGGATAGACGGGCGTCAGGCCGTCGTGCAGGAACACGGCGACGGCCCAGGCGCCGCAGAGCAGCTCGGTGAGCGGGTAGCGCCAGGCCACCGGGGCAGCGCAGTGGCGGCAGCGGCCACGGGAGAGGAGCCACGAGAGCACGGGAAACAGGTCCAGGACGCCCAGCACATGGCCGCACTTGGGGCAGCGCGAGCGACCGTGCACCCAGGACTCGTGCCGGGGGACCCGGTGGGCGAGGGCTGTGACGCCGCTGCCCATGACCAGCCCGAACAGCCCCAGCGTGATCAGAACGCGGGTTTCTGGGCTCATCCGCCGATGCCTTGATGGCAGGTATTGAGTCGGCCGCTACCGTCTGCCAGTATAGACGGTGAGCAGCGTGTCGATCCGGTCCAACTCAGGGTGAACTTCATGCGCACCGTGTTGTTCCTCGCCATCGTGGCCAACAGTCTCGATCTCTTCGCGACCAGTGTGGGCATCCACTGGTTCGGGAATCGCGAAGGCAACCCGTTGCTCGCGGGGCTCGCCCACGACCACTGGCTCGCATTCGTCATGATCAAAGGTGCTCTGGTCCCCCTGCTGATCGCGCGTCTCTACCGGTATCGCCAGCAGACCCCGGTGCTCGCCACGGCAGGAATGGGGCTGGTCACCGTGGCCCTGACTGTGGCGCTTGGCCAATGGATCGGCTGGATGGCCGGCGTACTTCAGGTTTCCGGCGCATTCCGCATGTGAAGCGCAGGCTCAGGGCTGCTCGGGCAGGATGCGCGGCGTCACCTCGATGACCAGATCCTTCTTGGTCGTCGTGATGCTCTGGTGCTGGAACAGCAGCCCCAGGAGCGGGATGCTTCCCAGGATGGGAACGCGCGTGATGCTCACGGTCTTCTCCTCGGACAGCAGGCCGCCGATGATCACGCTGCTGCCATCCTTGAGGCGGACCGTGGTCGACGCTTGGCGTGTCGCGATGATGGGCAGGTCAGCGTTGTTGCCCTTGAACCCGGTGACGCTGCTCACCTCGGGCTTGATCACCGTGGTGATGTAACCATCCGCGTTGATCAGTGGCGTGATGCTGAGCTTGATGCCGACTTCCTCGCGCTGCACGCTCTGCACCGGCGCGGCGCCGCCGCCCGCGAACACGGTCCCGCTGACAAGGAAGGGGATGCGCTGGCCCACCAGCATGGTGGCTTCCTTGCCATTGAGCGTGGCCAGCTTGGGATTGGCGAGCACGCGCGCGTTGCCCTCACGGATCAGCAGGTCGATTGCCAACTGGAAAGCCTTGGCCTGGCGGCTCAGACTATGCAGCCCGGGGACCTTCCCGTTCACATTCGGCGGCAGGAATGGTAACTGGTCAGGAAGTGTGCCGCTGGCCGAGGGGGAAGGGTTCCCCTCCACGATGAGCACGCCCTGGCGATTGAGCAGGTCCCAGTCGATGCCGAGTTTCTTGGTGTCGTCGGTCGAAACCTCGACGATGCGCGCTTCGAGCATGACTTGCCGCGCTGGACGATCCAACTCGCTGACGATGGCTTCGATCTCGGAGATGATGCGCGGGCTCGTCACGATGATGAGGCGATTGCCGCCGCGGTCGATCTCGATCTGATCGGTCAGGCCCTTGAGCGCGGCTTTCACATCGTTCGCGTCCGCGAACTTGAGGCTCACCACATAGGACGAGAGCCCCGTCTCTTCCTTGAGCGACTTGGCTTCCGCAACCAGGA
>JANLOU010000169.1:0-4231 GCA_031366735.1 Candidatus Eiseniibacteriota bacterium | reverse complement strand
TCCTCGGCCGTCCGTTCAACGAGACGGCATGGAAGAAGTGGTTGGATACGGATAATTAACGCGCTGTGGCCCTCCGGGCCACGGGGTGCGAGAAGGTGCACGAAGCGCCGGTCCGGTTCTCCCGGGCCGGCGCTTTCGTATTCGGGGCTTCCTCAAGCCCGGCTTGGAATGGGATACTTCCAATGCCTTGGCACGATCAGACCCTCCCCCACGGAGCCGCCATGTCGAGCCGCATCGCTGTCTTGATGACCACCACCTGCCTGCTGCTCGCCGCATTCGCAGCCCTCAGTAGTGCCAAGGACTGCACCATCACCTCGGTCGGCCTGCCGCCGCTCAATGATCTGGGCGCTGGCAGCTATCTGGGGCTGCAGGGCGGGCTCTATCCGGGCGGCGTGAACACGCGCCCGTCGGCGCACGAATCCGCAGGCCTCGCGCTTGCGCGTTCGATCGTGCCGCTCGACACGCTGGGGAATCCCGATTGGACCAACGGCTCGATCGTGGTGGTGTCGATCGGCATGAGCAACACCAACCAGGAGTTCGGCGCGCTCATTCCCAAAGTGCAGGCCGATCCGCTGCGGCATCCGCGCGTGCGCCTGATCAACTGCGCACAGGGCGGCATGGATGCGAAGTGGTCCGCGAATCCCACGAGCGCCTACTGGGACACCGTGACCAATCGCCTGCGACGCGCCGGCAGCTCGCCCGCGCAGGTCCAGGTCATCTGGATGAAACACGCGACCGCGGGACCACGCGGCACATGGAATGCGGCGGTGGACACATTCGCGACCCTGATCGCCTCCTCGGTGCGCAACGCGCACGACCGGCTGCCCAACGCCAAGCTCATGTACCTGACGAGCCGCGTCTATGCAGGCTACGCCGCCGGCGTCGGCCTGAACCCCGAGCCGTACGCGCACGGCGGCGGGTTCGCGATGAAGCGAGTGATCGAGTCCCAGATCAACGGGGTGGATTCGCTCGAATATGATCCCGCGAACGGACCGGTCGAGGCGCCGTGGCTCGCGTGGGGGCCCTATCTGTGGGCAGATGGCCTTACGCCGCGTGCCGATGGGCTCACATGGCCGTGCGATGCACTGGTGGACGACGGCACGCATCCGAGCACGAGTGGCCGCGATAAGATCGCGAACGCGCTGCTCGCGTTCCTGCAGACCGACGCCACCACGACTCCGTGGTATCTAGCCTCATCGTGGCTCGATGTGGCACCGCAGGCCTCGCGGCCAGCGCTGCATGCCACGCCCAATCCGGCCCGCCAGAGCGTGCAACTGGCGTTCGCCCCCCGACTCGGCGCCACGGGGCTGCGCATCCACGACGCCGCAGGCCGTTTGGTCCGTGCACTCGAGATCGCACCCGGCGCATCGCGTAGCGATTGGGACCTGCGCGACGCGAACGGCGCGCCCGTCCGCTCCGGCGTCTACTGGGCGCGGCTCACCGACACCGCTACGACACCCGCCAGGCTACTGCTCGTACAACGCTGACCCTACCCGAGGAGCGGCACATGAATCCTTGCCGACGATTGTTCACCGCACTTCTGCTCGCCGCGGTCTGCTGTGCCACCGAGGCCCACGCGGGGGCCCACCTCCGCTGGGACGCGTGCTATCGGGATCCGGGTAGCACTGTGAACAAAAACTTCGCGTGCGACACGAACACCGGGAGCGAGACCATCGTGGGTTCGATGTTCATTCCGGATGCGATCACGCAGATCACGGGATTCGAGTTCGTGCTCGATTATGGGACGGGCGTTCCGATCTTTCCGAGCTGGTGGCAGTTCAAGAATGCGGGGACTTGCAGGCAGAACAGTTTGGCCTTCTCCCTCGTGCGTCCTCCGGGAGCGGTCTACTGCGTAGAGTATCCTGCCCTCGGAGCCGGGGGTATCGGGAGCCTGTTCAACATCAACAACACGACCGACGGTTACCGAACTCGAGTCAAGATGGTGGTTGGGGCGGCAGAAAACATCTCGGCCGGAGGGCCCGGCAGCCCCGAGGTATTCGGCTTCGTGCTCACCGTGAACCACACGAAGACGGTGGGGACCGGCTCGTGCAGTGGATGCACGATCCCCATCTGTCTCGCCTTCGAGAGTTTCAGGGTCACGCGGCCCGTGGGAAATAGTTCCTACACCTACGGCTCCGACCGCAGCCTCGATCCGGACTGGATCATCACCTGGCAAGGCTCCGATGGGTGCGCGGCAGGCGTGCCTGCACGCAACGAGACCTGGGGAGCGGTGAAACAGCTCTACCGCTGAACTTGGCGAAGCGCTAGACCGCCTTCGAGTTCTCGCCCGGCTTGACCGTGCCGGCCAGCAGATCGGCGTGGTAGCTGGACCGCACCAGCGGGCCACTCGCCACGCTGTCGAACCCGACCGACTCGGCGTACGCTTGGTAGGCCGCGAACTGGTCCGGGTGCACATACTCCACCACGGGCAGGTGCAGCTTGGAGGGTCGCAGGTACTGGCCGATCGTCAGCAGATGACATGAATGCGCGCGCAGGTCGTCCATGGTGCGATGCATCTCGTCGATCGTCTCGCCAAGCCCCACCATGATGCCGCTCTTCGCTTTGATCCCGGCGCCAGCGTCGGCCGTGCGCTTGAGGACTTCGAGCGAGCGCGCATAGCGCGCGCTCGGGCGCACCACCGGGTGCAGGCGCTCCACGGTCTCGATGTTGTGGTTGATCACTTCGGGCCGCGCATCGATCACGCGCTGGAGATCTTCGGCGGAGCCACGGAAGTCGGGGATCAGCACCTCGACCACGGTCTTCGATCGCTTGCGGATCTCCTCGATCACCTGCGCGAACACGGTGCTGCCGCCATCCTTCAGGTCATCGCGCGCGACCGAGGTGATCACGGTGTGGCGCAGGTTCATGCTGGCCACCGCCTCGCCCACGCGGCGCGGCTCGTCCCAGTCCACGAACCCGTTCGGCTTGCCGGCTGCAACAGCGCAGAATCCGCAGCGGCGCGTGCACAGTTCGCCCAGGATCATGATGGTGGCGGTGCCGCGCGACCAGCAATGACCCAGGTTGGGGCAGCGCGCCTCCTCGCACACGGTCACGAGCTTCTGCTTGCGCAGCATGGCCTTGGTCTCGGCGTACTCGCCCTCGCCGGGCAGCTTCACCTTGAGCCACTCGGGGAGGCGCTTGAAGCCTGCCATGTCCATGGTGACAGCCCCCGCTCCACTGGCGCAGCCCTTGGTGCGCGGCGCGAGCGGCACACGCTGCGGCACGGCGGGGCGCGGCGCGCCGTACACGCCGATCTGCGGCGGCGCGCCGGGCTCACCGATGCTCAGCAGTCCGTCGTCGCGGTGCGCTTCGAAGTCCTCGGACATGTTCGTTCCTTGGGGCTCAGTCAGTATGGGCGATCGCACCACTGCCGCGCAGGGCCAGCATGCGGTCGAGCGCGGTGCGCGCGTCGCGTTTCACATCGTCGGGAACGCGGATGGGATTGATGACATGTCCTTCGACCAGATTCTCCAGCGTCCACAGGAGGTGCGCCGGGTCGATGCGGTTCATGGTAGCGCACGGGCAGACATTCTTCTGCAGCGACTGCACCTGTTGCTCAGGGTGCTCCAGCGCCAGACGGTGCACGAGGTTCACCTCGGTCCCGATTGCCCAGTGGGTGCCCGGAGCGCCATTGCGCACCTGGTCGATGATGAACTCGGTCGAACCGACCAGATCCGCGTTCTGCACCACATCGAACGGACACTCGGGATGGACCAGCACCTTGACTGCCGGGTCAGTCGCGCGCACTTCCTCGTTCTGCTTGAGGCTGAACTTGGTGTGCACCGAGCAGAACCCGCGCCACAGCACGATGCGCGTCTCGGGGCGATAGGAGCGCGCGTTGATCCGATCCAGATCCTGCACCCGGTACTCCCAATCGGCCATGTGCTCGAGCGGCACGCCCATGGCGAATGCGGTGTTGCGACCCAGGTTCTGGTCGGGGAAGAAGAACACCTTGGGGTGACGCGCCCACGCCCACTGCAGCACCTGCGGCGCGTTGCTCAAGGTGCACACCACGCCGCCGCGGGCACCGCAGAATGCCTTGAGCGCCGCGGTCGAGTTCATATAGGTGATGGGTGTGAAGACCTCGCCGTGCACGCTCACCAATCGGTCCCACGCTTCTTCCACATCCTCCATGCCCGCCATGTCGGCCATGGAGCAGCCGGCTTTCACATCGGGCAACAGCACCGTCTGGTGCGGCTGGCGCAGCTCATCGGCGGATTCCGCCATGAAG
>JANLOU010000163.1:0-1826 GCA_031366735.1 Candidatus Eiseniibacteriota bacterium | reverse complement strand
GATGCGGCAGACCTTGTCCGCCGGAGTGCCCGCGACATGCTCCATCTCGAGCGCGATCTCCTCGGGCCGCGCGGCGGGCAGATCGATCTTGTTGAGCGCACCGACAATCGTGAGATTCTGGTCCTTGGCGAGGAAGTAATTCGAGAGCGTCTGGGCCTCGATGCCCTGGGAGGCGTCCACGACCAGAATCGCGCCCTCGCATGCGGCCAACGCGCGCGAGACCTCGTAGGTGAAATCCACATGGCCCGGTGTATCGATGAGGTTCAGCTCGTAGACCTTGCCGTCGGTGGACTTGTACTCCATCGCGATGGCGTGGGACTTGATCGTGATGCCCTTCTCACGCTCGAGGTCCATGTCATCGAGCACCTGAGCCTTCATCTGTTGCGGCGTGAGAGTATGGGTGATCTCCAGCAGTCGATCGGCCAGCGTGCTCTTGCCGTGATCGATGTGCGCGACGATGCAGAAGTTGCGGATACGCTCAAGCCTTGGGTCGCTCAAAAATCCCACCGTAGTGCGATGCGCGCGGGAGCGACGCCTCCTTTGCGAGCCGGGGCACGGGGCCCAAGGTCAAGAGGCGCGCCATCCGGCAGCGCGGGGTCCATTCGGAACTCGAGTTCGAAATCGCGGAAGTGGGCATCGACATACGCATCCACCAGAGCGTAGGCCAACACCGCCGAGAACAGCCATTGACGCGAGACATAGGTATCGAGCCGGGCATTGTAGCGGTTGCGGGCGAGTTCGTAACCTACGGGCTCCCCTTGCGCGCGCGCGCGGTCCACAGCCTCGAGCAGTCGCCCCAACTCGCGCCGGTCCCGGACCAGCAATACCCCGAACCAGCCTTCCGTGCCGGCCACGAGCGCGCTCTTGAAATAGGCCCGATTGTGGAACTGACCCCAACCCGGGAGCAGGAGCGAGCGCAGCATCACCACGCGTGGTTGTTCGGTCCAACCGCCCGGCTGGAGCGGCTGGCGTCGGGCAATGCTGTCGGGCGCGGCCACCCCAACGGTGGCCAGCGTGTCGGCGGGTGCCGCATCCACCGGGCGCGCTCCGGACAAAAGGAGCAGCGCCAGCGTCAACAGCACTTGTGGCGGGAACGCGTGGGAATCGAACCCACCTCGGACGCGGTCAGCGCCCGACCGCGGGATTTGAAGTCCCCGGGGACCACCAGATCCCATTCGCTCCCGCATCGGTTTCAAGCCGGGCCGCGAGCGGCCAACTGTACGGATGTCGCACCCCGTGCGACCGCCTCGCCCACCGGCACATGCCAAACCCTTCGCTTGCGCAACGCACCCTCGAACGCCGCCGCGCGGCGGGAGGAGATGGCGATGAGCAACCCGCCCGAGGTCTGGGGATCATAGAGGGCCTTGAGCAGATCCTCGGGCTGCCCTCCTTCATCGACCTTGGAACGGAAGAACGCGCGATTGCGTGCGAGCCCGCCGGGAAAGATGTCGGCCAGAATGTACTCGCGCACACGCGGCAACAGCCACGCGTCATTCGGCCACAGCGACAGCGTCACGCCGCTCGCGTCGGCCAACTGGGAAGCGTGCCCCATGAGGCTGAAGCCGGTCACATCGGTGGCGGCGCGCGAGCCGAAGGCAACCGCTACTTCCGATGCCACGCGATTGAGCGATGCCATCTGCCGGGTGACGCGCTTGAGCAGGCCCGGCTCCAGCTTGCCCTGCTTGAGCGCGGTGGTCAGGACTCCGGTGCCCAGTGGCTTGGTGAGGTACAGGCGGTCACCCTTACGGGCCCCACTATTGAGCAGGAGCTTGCGCCGCTGCGCCACGCCTGTCACCGAGTACCCGAACTTGAGTTCCGGGTCGCGG
>JANLOU010000103.1:0-3019 GCA_031366735.1 Candidatus Eiseniibacteriota bacterium | reverse complement strand
GCAGACCCTGCTGCTGGTGGCGCTCGCGCCGCTCTGGGGTGGCGTCGTGGCGGCGATCAAGGCAAGGCTCCAAATGCGCCGGGGCGCACCGGTCTGGCAGCGTTACCTCGACTTGGTAAAACTCTCGGGCAAGGAAACCGTGTTGAGCGAGGACGCCTCGCCGCTCGCGCGCGTGGCTCCCTACCTCATCCTCGGGGCTGCTCTGGCCGTTTGCACTTGGACACCGGTGATCACCGCCCACCAGGGCCTGGGATTCGCCGGGGACCTCATCATGACCGTGGCGCTGTTCGCAGCCATGCGAGTGCTGCTCGCGCTGCTCGCGCTGGAATCCGGCACCACTTTTGGCGGCATGGCCGCCAGCCGGCACTTGGCGCTCTCGGCGCTGGCCGAGCCGGCGCTCATGCTCAGCGTGTTCACGCTGGCGCTGGTCGCCCACAGCACCGATCTGGCCGCCATCTCGCGGGCGGTCGCCACCTCGCATGACGCGTGGATCTCGCCCTCGCACCTGCTCGCGCTGACCGCGATGACCTTGGTGGTGCTCTCCGAAACGGGACGCGTCCCGGTGGACAACCCCACGACGCACCTGGAACTCACCATGATCCACGAGGGCATGTTGCTCGATGTCTCGGGCCGGCATCTGGCGGCGCTGGAGTGGGCCGCCTCGGTACGGCAACTGCTGTTACTCACGCTGCTCGCCAATCTCTTCCTGCCATGGGGCATCGCGCTGCAGCCCACCCCGGCGGCGTTGCTGTTCGGCTTGCTGATCTGGCTGCTCAAGCTGGGCGTGTTCGCACTCGGCGTTGCGCTGCTCGAATCCGTGACCGCGAAGATGCGGCTGTTCCGCGTGCCCGAGTTCCTTGGCATGGCGTTCCTGCTGTCGCTATTGGCCCTCACCTCGGACTCGTTGCTCCGATGAGGACCACCCCGTGAACCTGCACTTGCCCCAGTGGCTGCCGCAGAGCAACACCGTGAACCTGCTTGCGGGCATGTTCCTGCTGTCGGCGTTGTATGCCGCCGGCCAGCGCCGGGTGGCCGGGTGCATCGCAGGGTATCGCTGGAACTCCATCGCGCTCGGGTTGATCGCGCTCACCGTGGCACTCGTCACCGGCACGCGCGCGGTCGCGTTCGCGGCGCTGCTCGTGATCGGCGTCAAAGCCATCCTCATCCCGGCGCTGCTGGCCAAACAGGCCTCCCGCATGAAAGGGCGTGAAGTCGCACCGCTCGTGGGCATTCCCGCGGGCATGCTCATCTGCGGCGCGCTGGTGGTGGTGGCATTCAGCCAGACGCGCGCCCTGTTCGGCTCGGGCCAGAACATCCTCGGTTCCTGCCTGCCGATCTCGGTCGCCACAACGCTCGTGGGGCTGTTCCTCATGGTCAGCCGTCGTCAGGCGTTACTCCAGGTCGTGGGCCTTGTCATCGTGGAGAACGCCATCTTCCTGGCGGCCGTCTCGCTCACCTACGGCATGCCGCTCGTGGTCGAGATGGGCGTGCTGCTCGACCTGCTCGTGGGTGTTGCGTTGCTGGGGCTGTTCGTGGGCCGCATCGAGGAAACCCACGGCGACTCCGATACCACTCGATTGCGCTCGCTGAAAGGCTGATCCCCCCATGCTGCTGTTGTTGTCCCTCGTGTTCGTCCCACTGCTCGCCGCCGGCATCTGCTTGGCGTTGGGTGGTCGAGCGAGCACCTCCCGGGTGACCCTCGCTGCGATCGCGCTCACACTCGTGCTGGCCCTACTGGTCGCGGCGCGCGTGGTGGGCGTTGGCGACATGCAGGCCGCGGGTGGCTGGCTGCATGCCGACGGATTGTCGGCGCTGGTGGCCTGCATCGTTGCGGGGGTCGCGCTGCCGTGCGCGGCGTATGGCGTGGACTATATGCGCCATGTGCAGGCACGGGATCACGCGGACGCACGCTGGGCACCGGGACGCTACGAAGCGCTGACGCTCGGGCTCATCGCCTGCATGATGCTCTCGGCGATCGCCGATAATCTGGGACTCCTGTGGATCGCGATCGAGGGCAGCACACTCACTTCCGCATTGCTGGTGGGTTACTACCGGCGTCCGGGAGCGGTCGAGGCCGGCTGGAAGTACCTGATCCTGTGCTCGGTCGGCATCTCGCTGGCGTTGTTCGCGACCGTATTGGTCTTCTATTCGGGCGCCGCGGTGTTCGGGGAGCAGGGCTCCACTCTGCGCTGGACCACATTGCGCGATGTCGCGACCCAACTGGACCCTCGCTTCGTCAAGTTGGCGTTCCTGTTCGCGCTGGTGGGTTACGGCACCAAGGCCGGCCTTGCTCCCGTGCATTCGTGGCTGCCGGACGCCTACAGCCAGGCCCCCGCACCCGCTGCCGCGCTGATGTCCACGGCGTTGCTCGCCACTTCCCTCGCCGCGCTGCTGCGTTTCCACGCCATCGCCGTCGCGGGCGTTGGTCCGGATTGGTCGGGCGCGCTGCTCACCGGATTCGGTGTGCTGTCCATCGTGGTCGCAGTCCCATTCATGATGGTGCAGGACGAATACAAACGGCTGCTCGCGTATTCGAGCCTGGAACACGCCGGGCTGGTCACGCTGGCCGTGGGCCTGGGCACTCCGCTCGCGCTGTTCGCGGGGCTGTTGCATCTGCTGGTCCAATCGCTGGTCAAGACGCTGGCATTCCTGGTGGGTGGCTCCCTGTACCGTGCCTCGGGTTCGCAGCGCATGGACCACTTCGCGGGACTGATCGATGCGGACCCGCAACTGGGCACGCTCGCGGTGCTCGCCGGCCTCGGACTGGCGGGCCTGCCGCCCATGGGCACCTTCGTCAGCGAATGGATGACGCTGGCCGGCGGCTTCGCCAGCCGACATGCGGGCGCGACAATCATGGCGCTGGCGGCGCTCACGCTCGTGTTCGTGGCGCTCGCCTATCATTTCTCGCGCATGGTGCTGGGCAAGGCGCACGACGGCTTCGCCGATCCCCTGCCGCCGCGCACTCGAGTGCCGCTCGCGGCGTTGGCGGGCGCAGCGATCCTGCTGGGCGTGTGGTTGC
>JANLOU010000093.1:0-1711 GCA_031366735.1 Candidatus Eiseniibacteriota bacterium | reverse complement strand
CGGCGGTCCAGTCGGGCGCAGGATGCAGACCGGACGCGGATAGTCCCCGCTGCGGACGGGCATCGTGGGCGGGACGCACAGGAGCATGGCGCCGTCGGCGGGGAGCGCGCGCTGCACGCGTTCGATGATGCCGTCCCAGCGTCTCGCTTCGGGCACTTCGGGCGACAGGTGCTGCGCAAGCCAACGGCTTGCTCCGCGTTCGAACGAGGCGAACGCCTGCACCTCGTGACCACTCTGCGCAAGCGCCGAGGCCAACTCGAAATATGAGTTCAAGGATTGGAACATCGCTCGCCCGGGGTCGGAGTCGCCCGCTCGGATCCACAGCGACTCGCGCATGGCGGCGGACTCCCGCAAGAGCGGTACGGCCTGGGCGGCATGCCCGCTGCGAGTGAGCGAGGCTCCGTACATGTTGAGCGAGAACGACAGATTGAATGGCGCGGTGGCGTGTGAGCCGGCTCGCCGAATGGCATTGGCTTCTCCCAACAGCGGCGTCGCCTTCGCCCAGTCGCCCCATGCCACATGCAGGATCGCGAGCGCAGTCAGGGTGCTGGCGACCCCCTCATCGAGTGGATCGAGGCGCAAGCGTCGCGTCTCGAGCGCACTGCTGAGCAGCGCCGCCGCTTCGCGCGTTCGACCCTGCAAGCGCAACAGGTTCGCAAGGTCCTGTTGGGATTCCGCCACGCCCAGGGACGAGGGTCCCTCGGTGAGCACTCGAATGCGGAGCGCTCGACGGTAGTGCGGGATTGCGGCGGAGCGATCCGCCTCCTCGTTGAAGTTCTTCTCGATCCAGCCAATCACCTGCTCGGCTTCGGCCACCCAGGGATGGGTCTCACCGCACGATTCGATCAACACGGGCAGGGCCGCGCGTGCAAGCGAGTCCGCCGTGGGGATGCGTCCCAGTTCGAACATCGTGTGCGCCAGATCCACTTCACTGCGCGCGGTCTCGGGATCGTGCGACCCCAGCAGCACTTGTTGGATGGCGAGTGCTCGGGCGCCTGCTTCGGCGGCCAGTCCGAGTCGGTCGGAGTGGTGGGCCCGCCAGGCTTCCTGCCGCGCGTGATCCGCAACCGCCAGCGACTCGCGGGCGCTGGGCTTCCAAGCGGCGACTCGGCGCAGCAGGCGGACTTCGCGTTCGGTGTCGCGGACACGCCAAGCGGGTTGGCCGTGAAAACGCGTGAAACGCGCAAGGCGCCCCTCGGCGTACGACACGGCCTCATCCCAGCGACCCGCGGCCCGCAGGGAATCCAATGTCTCGCTCTCGCGCACCGTGGGGTCCACCGCTGAATCCGGCCACGGGCGTTCGGGCATGCAGCCGGTGAGCACCGCCAGCGACGCGAGCGCTGCCGCGATCAGGGCATGGAGTCGGGGCGTGCGTGGAGGGTGCGCAGCAGGGAATCCGCGCGCATCTCCTGGCCCGTTCGGCGATAGGCGAGTTGCAGCGACCACAGGGCTTCTTCCTGCCAAGGCTCCGGCACATTGAGGAGATCGATCCGCCGTAAGAGTGTCAGGGCGGACTCGGGTTCGTCCAGTGCAAGCAGGGTGTTGCCCAGATAGAGCTGTCGCGCGATCTCTGCGCCACCAGTCAGTTTCGCGGCTTCGAGCTCCCGCCGAGCGAGCTTCAGGTCGCGCCGGGCGTACGCCGCGAGCCCGGCGCTGAAGTGCGGATCGGTCTCTCCCTCGCGCAAGGTGATCCCCGCGTCGGGCGTCGGCA
>JANLOU010000090.1:0-2605 GCA_031366735.1 Candidatus Eiseniibacteriota bacterium | reverse complement strand
GGCCGCAGCCGGCGCGCGCAGGCGCCGCCCGTGTGAGCTTCACACTCGCCAACGACACGCCGGCAACGCTCACGCTTCACGACCTGGCGGGCAGGTCGGTGGCGCCGGCCGAAGTGGTGCGCGGAAGTGGGGCACATTCCTGCGTGCTGGGTAGGGCGTCACTCGCGCCGGGGTTGTACCTGGCTCGGCTCGAGCATGCGGGCACCACGCGCACGGCGCGCATGGTGGTGATCCGCTAAGCGTTCGGCGCGGCCCGCGTGGAATCGATCACCGTCACGCGACCCATCGCCATGAGCAATGCGTGAATGATATCGCCCGGGCGCGGTGGACAGCCCGGGATGCGCACATCGATCGGCACAACTCCGTTGGCGCCGCGGTGCACCGCGAACGAGTCGGCGCAGAATCCGCCATCGCAGGCGCAGTCGCCCACGGCGATCAACAGGCGCGGCCTGGGCGTGGCGGCATCCGTCAGGCGGACGGCTTCCTCAAGGTGGCGTGTGATGGGACCCGTAAGCAGCAGGCCATCGGCGTGCCGGGGCGAGGCCACGAGGTCGATGCCATAGCGCTGCACATCGTAGAACGGGTTCATGAGCGCGGCCAGTTCCTGCTCGCAGCCGTTGCACGATCCGGAGTCCAGGTGACGCAGCTTGAGCGACCCCGCGAACAGTCGCTGGACTTCGACGCGAAGCGCTTCGCCAAGCAACTCGATCTCGCCATCGGGTGTGCGCGAGGCCGGTGCGATCGCTCCCGCGGCAGGCATTCGCGGATCCAGCCCGATCTGCAGCGGCCGACGCAGGATCTCCCACATGGTCAGCGCCTCACTTGTCCGTGCACGCGTAGCACAGGTTGAAGGACTTGTTGATGAGCGGAAAATCGGGAACGATGTTGCCCGGAACCGTCAGTGCCACGGCGGGCCAGATCGCGTGCGACGCCGAACGCACACGCCAGTCGGCGACAAGTCCATCGGCACCGATGCGCATCCAGTGCGAGAGCAGCCCGCGCGGCGATTCGACCAGCCCGAATCCCCAGTGGCCCGTCTGGGGCTCACCCACATGCGCGACCAACGGCCCTCCGGGCAGGCGCAGGATCATCTGGTCGATCAGGTTGAGCGACTCATGGATCTCGCCGCCTCGCTGTCGCAGTCGCGCCAACACATCGCCCTCGGTCTGCGTCACGGTGAAGAAGTCGAGATCGCGGTAGAACGCGTAGGGATGGTCCTTGCGGCCATCACGGGCGCTGCCGCTGGCACGCGCGGCCACGCCGGTGACGCCCAAGTCCCGCACCACCGCGGGCGTGAGCACGCCCGTGCCCGTGAGCCGGTCCATGACCGACTCGTTCGAGGTCGCGGCGCGCAGCACATCCTCGACATCGGCCCGCACATCGGCCAACACCCGGCGCAACCACAGTTGCTGCGCGTCGTCGGGCAGGTCGCGGCAAACCCCTCCCGGTACGCACACTCCGCGCAGGAAGCGGTGACCGAACAGCGTGTCACACGCTTGGTGCACGATCTCCTTGAGCCGCATGAGCGTGGCGCTGCCCACCACATAGGCGCAGTCGTTCAGCATGCCGGCAAGGTCGCCCAGGTGGTTGTGGATGCGCTCCAGTTCGGCGGCCAACGAGCGCAGGGCGCGTGCGCGCGGCGGAACCACCAGGCCCGAGAGCTCCTCGAGCGCGCAGCAGTACGCCAATGCGTGCGCGAACGCACAACTGCCGCAGATGCGCTCGGCGATCCCCAGGCCGCGCGAGAAGGATTGTCCCTCGGCGAGCTTCTCCAGACCGCGGTACTTCCAGCCGAGTTTCACCTCCAGCCCCAGCACCGACTCGCCCACGGTCGAGAAGCGGAAGTGCCCGGGCTCGATGATTCCCGCGTGGATCGGACCCACCGCGATCTCGAATACGCCTTCGCCCTCGACCGAGGTGAAGCCGAATCGCGGCGCGCACGGCCAGTTCGCCACGGCCGTGAAGTCCTTGCGCAGTGGATGCATGCCCTGAGGCCAACCATCGTGCGCCACGAGCGGGCGCGGATCCGGATGCCCCAACGGCTGCACGCCGAGCAGGTCGCGAAGCTCCCGCTCGAGCCAATGCGCGGCGGGTACGCGCGCAGTCACGCTCGGATAGGCCGGCATCAACTCCGGCACTGCCGAGACGAGCGTGATGATCGCGTCCTCGGGCGCCATCGAGAACATGGCGTGCAGTCGATACCGGCCGCCTTCGGCGCGTTCGTCGAGCGCGAACAGCGTGAGCAACGCGCCGCCCCATTCCTGCGTGAGCGCGGCAGCCACTTCGGCCAGCCGTTCGGCCGGCACCACCACGGTGCGCTCGCGCAGGCTGGTGCGGTCGGCGTCGATGACGGCGTCGGCGAATCGCTCGCGGATGCCGCGCAGCGCGGCATCGAGTGGGAACAGGTCGCCGCTGGTGACGCTCATGGCCGGATGCTCAGCATGGCATGTTCGATCAGTGCGCGGACGGGTGTGGGCAACCACACGCCCAGCAGGATCGCCGCGCCCGCCAACGCCGCGAGCGGCACTCGTGTGCGCGGCGGCAGGGGATCGGCGAAACCGTCGCGTGCCTTGCCCAGCACGATGCGCGAGAAGTGGTACGCGAG
>JANLOU010000061.1:0-6522 GCA_031366735.1 Candidatus Eiseniibacteriota bacterium | reverse complement strand
CCGTCCGCAGCGGGGACTATCCGCGTCCGGTCTGCATCCTGCGCCCGACTGGACCGCCGCGCTGGCATCTGATCCGGGCTGCCGTCCGAGCGCCGGGCTCCACGCGCAGCGGCCTCACCCTCTCGATCCGCGCATTGCACGCGGCCAGCGCCTGGCCGATCCGCGTTCCGTTCGACTCCGAACTCCGCCGACAACTCCATGTCGCTTGGAAGGAACAGTTCGCGCTGCTCGAACCCGGACTCGTGGGCGTGCGCGAGCTGATCGTCGTGATGCCGACCCTGACCCAGAGCCTTCCCCTGGAATGCCTGATCGATGATCGGGACCGCTTCCTTGTGGATCGATTCCGCGTGACCTACGCGCCTTCGGCATTACTCTACGCGTTGGGGCGTGAGCGTGGCGCCGCGCACCCACACACCGCGCGCCGGCCGGCGCTACTCGTGGGGGACCCTGCGCTCGCGGCGGGCGACTCCGCGCGCCTGGCGAGGCTCGCGCACTCGCGCGACGAAGTGTTGGCGCTTGCCGGCACACTCCCCTCGGCGGAAGTGCTGCTCGATGCCGATGCGAGTGCGTCCCGCTTGGGACAGATGGCGGCGAAGCATCAGCTTGCAGGCTACGGCATGCTGCACTTCGCGACGCATGCCGAGGCCGACCTGCGTCGCCCCCTCGCCTCAGCGCTGGTGTTGGCGCCGGACCCCGGCCAGCCCGGATCGAACAGCCGACTGCGAGCGAGCACGATCGCCTCGGATTGGCGATTGGATGCTGACCTCGTGAGTCTGGCTTCGTGCCGGTCATCGATCGGCCGCGCCACGATGACCGATGGCGCGATGGGGCTGGCGCAGGCATTCCTCGCCGCGGGCGCTCGCTCGGTGCTCTCCAGCCTGTGGCCCGCTGACGATGGCGCCACCAGTCGGCTCATGCAACGCTTCTACGGCAACCTCGCGCAGGGCGCGACTCGGGCGGAAGCGCTGCGCGAGGCCAAGTGTTGGTTGCGGGATTGGCGCGCACCCGATGGTTCACGGCCCTATGCGCACCCGAGCTACTGGGCGGGATTCATCCTGCTCGGCGACCCCGGCTGACCGCGGCACACGGCGCTACGCGGCCAACAGCTCCGATGTGGGCGCCTGGTACTCCTCGGGCAGCAAGACGCGGAATACGCGCTCGCTCTCGGGCATCGGCTCCCACAACTCGACCGCATCGTCCGGCGGCACCGACCCGTCGGCGCGCACCAACACGCGGCAGAAGGGCCGTGTCACATCCGCGGGGTTCGGGCTCATCGCCATCACCACGACTCCCCCTTCGGTGTGCACCACGGTCCCCGCGGGATACAGCCCCACCGTTCGCACCAACGCCCACAGCACCGCGGGATCGAAGTTGACGCGATTGGGGCCCAACAACAGTTGCAGGCCTTCGAACGCGGTGCGGGGACGCTTGTGGTAGGCGCGGTGCGCCGTGATGGCATCAAAACAGTCCGCCATCGCCACGATGCGCGACATCGTGGCCTGACCCCACTCACCCTCCACATCCGGATACCCCGTCCGGTTGTAGCTCATGTGATGTTCCAGGCACGCCCGCATCGAATCCAGCATGACACTCGAAAGTCCCGGCATGCGGGCGATCATCTTCGCGCCCTCGATCGGATGCCGGCGCATCTGCATCCATTCCTCGGCGGTGAGCGCGCCGGGTTTGCGCAAGACTTCGGCGGGGATGCTCATCTTGCCCAGATCGTGCAACAGCCCCGCCACGCCAAGATCTGCGAGCGCCTGGCGCGGCAACCCCAGTTGCTGTCCCATGCTGATGCTCAGGACCGAGACATTGACGCAATGCGAATAGGTGTACTCGTCGTGATCCTTGAGCGCCGTCAGCCCGACAATCGAGTATTCCTGCTTGAGGATGCTATCGACAATGGGCTGCACGACACGCTTGGCATGCCGCAGGTCCGGCCGGCCGCTCTGGCGTGCACGCAGCACGATCTTCTTGGTTCCCAGCACGGCGCGCCAGAACACCCGCTTGGCGCGAGCGCGCTCCTGCGCTGGTTTGGGTAGATCGTCCAGCTCGCGCGCAAGATCCTCGGCATCGAAGTCGCTCGCGGGAATCGGCACGATGGTCTCGACCATGGCTTCGGCAACCGTTTCAACAAGCCGAGCGGCCAGCGCCGGATCCTCCGCGGCAAGGAAGACCTGGAAGAATCGCTCGACCTCCGCGTCGTTCACGCCTTGCAGGAAGCGCAGGCCCCCCACCTTGCGTCGCTCGAAATCCGCCATGAGCGAATGGTAGGAGCCCAACATCGAGGCATTGGCCTTGATGCGAACGCCGTTGAGGTAGAGATAGTCGGCCACCACCACCAGCGCGACTTCATCCTCTTCATCCAACAGGCGGCGCATGAGCGCCATGAACTCCTGCGTCTGACGCTGGAACGCCTGATTCGAAACATCGTAAGTGCGTGCCGTGCGCATGAGCGCGGACAGGCGCAACACCAGTGTCGCGCCCAGTTCAAGGACGACCTGGCCCTCCTCGACCTCGTCCGGGTTCGGATCGCGGGCGCTCATCGCTCACCCTCCGGACGCAAGGTGCGCAGTGCCAGTTCGCATGCTTGCCGTACCGGTGCGCGCTTGGACTTGGCGCCCTGCTCCAGCGCGGCTTGTGAGGTGGGGGTGTGGATGCGGGCCAGACAGCGCGCCACGGCGTGGCGATGGATCTCCTGCTGTCGGTCGAACCAGTTACCCTTGAGCAGCTCGACCTCGAGTTCGGCCACGACCTCGTCCCCGCCCGTGGAGGCGAGCGCGGCGTAGATGGCTCGGCGTTCCTCGGCCGGCCGCTGCGCGAAAGTATCGCGTTGCAGGAATCCCAGCACGAATCGCGCGGTCGCAGGATCGCGCGCTCCCGAAAGCTGGTGCAGCACCTGACAGAACAAGCGCGTGTCGGCCCCGTCGAGGGCTCGGATGAGCAGTGGCCGCGCCAGACGCAGTTCGACCTGTTGCAAGGCCGCCACCACCTCCGTGCCCACGCGGCTGTCCGGGTGTCGCAGCGCCACTTGCAGCAGGCCCACGATCGCGGGCCCACCGATCCAACCCAGGATATGCACGATGTTCCGCACCACATACCAGCGTCCATCCGCCAGCCACGGCGCGAGTCGTTCGGGATTCTCACGGCACCGCTGCGCAACCGCCTCGGCGAGCAACTGGCGCACCACTCGTTGTTGGCTCTCGGACAACAGGAGTGTCATCCAATCGATACCGACATCGCCGAGCGCCTCGGCGAATTGCAGGTATTGCCCAATCGCGGGGGCGGCTTGCGCGTCCAGACGCTCGATGGCCCGCGAGATGGAGACCGGCTGCAGAAGTTCCTGCTGGAAGATCTCCTCGTTCCATTCCTTCGTCGAAGCCGACCGCAACATGCGCAACGCGTCCCGCGCATCGACCCAATCCCCGGCGGCCAAGGCTGCCCGTAGCACGCGCGGCACCAAGCGCGTGAACTCGCGCGCGTCGTCGTCATTGGCCTGCGCGTGCAGGCATGCGTTCGCGATCGCGAGCGCGGCGGTGGTGGGCGAGACTGCGTGCTCCGCCTCGAACTCCCGCCGGAACCGGTCACCCTCCACCACGGCGAGCGAGTCCAACTCCGCGTAGGTCGCTTCGACTTCCACGGTGATGTCACCCAGCGCCCAGTCCTCCGAACGCCCCGTTGCGCCCACCACACCGGAGCCCGCTGCGCCATCGTCCGCGCCCGGGCCGTTCGAGGCGGGCTCGTTGTCGGCGACTTCGGCCATGGGCCAAGGCAGCAGCGGCCCGTCGCCCTCTTCGCTCGGGGCGTTTGCGTCGCCGTTTCCCAGATCGCTCTGGGCGGGAATGTAGTCGATGTCCACATGCCGCAGGTTGGACTCCCACAGCAAGGTCACGAGATCGTCGTCATCCAGGTTCTGCCCGCTCACCGCGAGCACGCAGTCCACCAGCGCATCCACCTCGCGTGCCTCGACTCCGGGATTCAGCGTGATGCCGCGAATGCCGTCCCGATGGAACGCGAACGCCATGTTGTCATCGCGGGACCGAGCGGGATAGAGCGACACGCCGTCGCAGGTCACATCATCCGATTCGAAATGGAAGGTGATCGAGCCGTGCTCTTCCACCAGGGACATGCCCGCCGCGCCAAGTTCCTCGCGAAAGCGGATCACGGTCGGATTCGTACCGTCGTACAAGCGACAGGTCTTGAGCGCGCGCGCGAACTGCGCGATCCACCCACCGGCGGCCTTGACCACGGCGTCGGAGTGCTTGCGCTCGTTTCCCTTCGAGTCGGCGCGGGCCGCCCGTGCGCTCACAGTCATATGAGGAGTCCCTGTCCTCCAGCGTTGGGCGGACCGGTTCCGCCCCCTCCATCATCGGCAAGGAACGGAATCCACTTGAGCGGACTCCGCAAGCGCAAGTCGAAGTGGCATCAACGAGTATGCGTGCGCATCGAGCCGCTGGGTGCGTCTGGCCGCAACTCCCCGGCGTTGGTGCTGCGTGTCTTGACCCACCTTCGGGGCGCCGCCGAGACTGCCGCGTCTGTCCCCTGCTGCATCCGTCCTCTGCCGGAGGTTGTTCCCGATGCTCCGAAGCCGTCTCGCAAGCGCGCTCGCCGTCACGCTGTGCGTTGCCGCACTCACCGCCACGCCTGCAACCGCGCTCGACGAATGTCGGCTCATGCGCATGCCTGACATCCAGGGCGATCGCATCAGCTTCACCTACGCCGGTGACCTATGGACTGTGGCGCGCACCGGCGGCACCGCACAGCGGCTGACCTCCCACGAAGGCATCGAGCTGTTCCCCAAGTTCTCCCCCGACGGTCGGACCATCGCCTTCACCGGTGAATACGATGGCAACACCGATGCGTTCACAGTCCCCACCGAGGGCGGCGAACCGAAACGCCTCACTTTCCACCCGGGTGTGGATCAGGTCGCGGAATGGTATCCCGATGGCAAGAGCCTGCTGTTCCGATCGGGACGCGCATCCGCCCCCACCCGCTTCGACCGATTCTTCCGGATCGCCCGTGAAGGTGGGTTCGAGCAGATGCTGCCGCTGCCGACCGCGGGTTACGCCAGTCTTTCGGCGGATGCGACCAAGATCGCGTTCGTGAGCCCGAGCTACGACCGCCGCACCTGGAAGCGTTACAAGGGTGGTAATGCCCCGAACATCTGGGTGTATGACTTCGCTGCGAACAAGAGTGAATGCATCACTGCAGACTGGGAAGGCGCCGACGAATGGCCCATGTTCCATGGTCGCACCGTCTACTACTGCACGGATCGCGACGGCGGGAAGCAGAACCTGTGGGCCTACGATCTGGACAAGAAGACGCAGCGTCAGGTGACGCGATTCACCGAGTTCGATGTGAAATGGCCAAGTGCGGGCAGCGACGCGATCGTGCTCGAGAACGGCGGCTGGCTGTATGTGCTGGACCTGCCTTCCGAGAAGCTCACGCGCATCTCCGTCCTGGTGCCCGACGACAAGCCCGCGACGCGCGCCGAGCTGCGGCATGTGAGCGAGTGGATGGGAAGCGCCGACCTCTCGCCCTCCGCCAAGCGAGCCGTGATCGAGGCGCGCGGCGACCTGTTCACGGTGCCCGCGGAGAACGGCGACATCCGCAATCTCACGAACTCGCCTGCATCGCGCGAGCGCGACCCGGTGTGGTCCCCGGACGGCAAGCGGATCGCGTACTTGTCGGATAAGAGCGGCGAGTACCAGTTGTATGTGATCGCCGCAGACGGCCGTAGCGCCGAGCATCAGGTCACCAAGGAAGGCCCGGGGTTCCGCTACCAGCCGGTGTGGTCGCCGGACAGCCGGAAATTGGCATTCTCGGATGGCACGAATCGACTGTATTGGTGTGATGTCGCCACCGGCGCGACCACGACGATCTCACACGACCCCTTTGGCGAGATCCATGAGTATGCGTGGTCAGGGGACTCTCGTTGGATCAGCTTCACAAAGGCCACGGCCGCTGGCTTCCGCGCGATCCACTTGTTCTCGCTCACCGATTCGAAACTCACTCCGGTGACGGACGGGATGAACGACGACTTTGGTTCCACATTCGACCCCGAGGGGCGTTACCTGTATTTCGTCTCGCGCCGCACCTTCACGCCACAGTTCGGCGGTTTCGAGCTGGCCATGCACTTCAGCTCGACCGACAAGCTGTACGCGATGTCGTTGCGCGACAGCATCGCCTCGCCGGTCGCCCCTGAAAGTGATGAGGAGCTCGGTGGCACGGGCGACGAGGCGAGCGCCGATTCCAAGTCGGGGGACAAGCGCAAAGAGAAGGCTGGATCAGCAGCGGCAGAGCCGGCCCTGCGGATCGACCTTGCGGGACTGGGCCAGCGCGTTGCCGAACTGCCCCTTGCTGCCGGCCGATACGCTGGACTGAAGGCTGTGGCCGGGAAACTCGTCTACCTCTCGTACGCAGAGACTCCCGACGAGGATGGCAACGCCGCGCGCATATATCGCGAGTTACCGGACAATGCCATATGGGAGGGTTCCGGAAACGACATGGCGCTCGACGTCG
>JANLOU010000621.1:0-2446 GCA_031366735.1 Candidatus Eiseniibacteriota bacterium | reverse complement strand
AGCAACGGGGCGATGTCCTTGAAGATGATTCCCTGCTTGGGGAAGTCCGCGCAATCACGAATCCGCTGCCGCAAGTCTTCAGGCATGACGCTCCCCTAGTGAATTCGAGCACGCGCTTCGTCGCTCTGGGCGTCGAGCTCGAGGGCGCGGCGTAGCTTGTCGATCGCCCGCGCTTCGATCTGCCGGACGCGTTCGCGAGTGATGCCGAAGTGTTCTCCCGTTTGCGCCAGTGTACGCGATTCCCCATCGTAAAAACCGTAGCGGATGCGGATGATTTGTTCTTCACGCTCCGACAGTGAACGCAACAATTGGTCGAGCCGCTCGTGTTCGAGTTGCAGCTCGATCAGCCGCTCGATCGACACCGGCGCATTCGTGGCGGCATCGGCGCTCAGCGCTTCGAAGGCGTCGAGGCTCGAGGACTCATCGAGTGAGCGCATGCCACCCACAAGTGCTGCCAGCCGCTCGGCGCGCACCGCGGAGATGCCCAACTCGGCGCCGATCTCGGCGGCCGAGGGCTCGCGGCCCAACCGTGCAACCATCGCCCGCCCCGTGCGCATGAAGCGGTTGGACTGCTGGAACATCTGGACCGGGATGCGAATCGAACGCGACTGCTCCGCGATGCCGCGCAGCATGGATTGGCGGATCCAGATCGATGCGTAGGTGCTGAAGCGCAGGCCGCGTTCGGGCTCGAAGCGGTCGACGGCGTGGATCAGCCCGAGGTTGCCCTCTTCGATCAGGTCGAGCATGGGCAGGCCGCGGGTGCGATAGTTGCGCGCCAGGTGCACGACAAGACGCAGGTTCGCGAGGATGATCTTGCGCCGCGCAGCCTCGTCACCCTCGCGGGCGCGCGCGGCAAGCGACAACAACTCCTCGTGCTGAAGCAGGCCGATACGCCCAATGTCATCGAGGTACACGTCGAGCAGGTCACGGCCCGCGCCCGGCCCCGCCTGCAGGTCGCAAACGTCGCGAACGATCACCGCCGTGGGCTCCGGATCGTCGTCGGGCAAGCGGATGCCCTCGCCGCGGGCCGTCTCGCGAAAACACTCGAAGGCGACGTCGTCGAAGTCCGGATCGAGCAACAGCGATTCGATCACGCGCGGCTCGAGGGTCCCCGTGGCGCGCCCCTGCCCGAGGATCTCCGTGAGCCGATCGCTGAAGCTGCGCAACCGCGGCAAAGTCACCGGGAGTGCTCCCGAGAAGAGTGCGAGTCCGTCGGCGCCCGTGGACTCAGGGGCCTTCAGCGAAGCTCATGCGGGTCCACGAGCGCAGCCCCAAGGAAGATGGTCGGGGCGAGAGGATTTGAACCTCCGACCCCCTGGTCCCGAACCAGGTGCGCTACCAGGCTGCGCTACGCCCCGACATTGTGTTCCCGGGATCCCCCGAACCGTAAGGCACGGCGACCGATGCGGAGGAATGAAGCCATATGGCTGAAGCGGCGAGCACCCTAGCATAGCGCGCAGGGGCCTGCCAATTGAGGGCAGGCTAGGTCGTGAGTCCCCAGGCGGCGATCCCGTCCACCGCACCCTCATCCGTCAGGTCGAGGCGCATCGGTGTTACCGACACGTAGCCGGCGTCGACTGCGTTGAAGTCGCTGCCCTCGCGGTTCTCCCACACGGCGTCCTGGCCGCCGATCCAGTAGTAGTCGCGCCCACGCGGATCGACCTTGTGGATCAGGGTGTCCTGGTAGACGCGGCTGCCCAATCGCGTGACCTTGACGCCCTTCACCTGGTCCCAGGGACGGTGCGGCAGGTTCACGTTCAGCAGCCGGCGTGTCCCCAGGCCGCGCTCGAGCACGGTACGCGCCAGCCGCCCGATAAATCGCGCCGGTTCCGCATAGTCGGTGAGCTCGCGTGTCACCAGTGACGCCGCGATGGCAGGTGCCCCCTGCAGCGTCCCCTCGATGGCGGCGGCGACGGTCCCGGAATAGAACACGTCCTCCCCCATGTTCGGCCCGTGGTTGATTCCCGAGACCACGAGCCCCGGTTGCTCCTTGAGCAGCCCGTGGCAGGCGGCGACCACGCAATCGGTCGGCGTACCATCGACGCTGTACATGTCCTCTTCTTGCTTGTGGATACGAAACGGCCGGTTGAGCGTGAGCGAGTGCGACGTCGCACTCTGGTCGCGATCGGGCGCCACGATGATCACGCGGCCCAGCGGTTGCAGTTCGTCACGTAGCCGCAGCAGCGCGGGTGAAGCGATGCCATCATCATTGGTGACCAGGATGATCAAGTGCCGCACCTCCTCCAGGATATGTCGTGGCCGGTGCAACCGAATCAGCGACGGGTTCCGCCGGCGGCGTTGGAGCGCATGGAGGCAGGCGGCAGCAGTCCCTCGAACGTCAATCGCAGCAGGGTGCCGCCGATGCGCGGCACGTCGCGGAACGCGCTGATCTGGCTCTTCTCGGCGCCATAGATCGTGGGGATCTCGACTTCCTTGAGCTTGAATC
>JANLOU010000590.1:0-7743 GCA_031366735.1 Candidatus Eiseniibacteriota bacterium | reverse complement strand
CGGGGGTTGCCGATTTGAGATCGGGGTAGCGCTCATCCTCGACTAGACCGACTTGATTCCGCGGGAACCGGTCAATCAGGTTCTGCGCAAGGTCGCCGGTCCACAACACGCGCGAGCTGGCCGGGTCCCGCATTCCGATCGAGCCCTCGACCAACCCCTGACGCTCGATCTTGACACGGCCCGGCAACCAGCCCACGAGCCGGATGTAGGTGACCTTGGCCGAGCCGAGCGAATACTCCACCAGTGGATCGCCCGGATTCGCGAACAACACCTTCAGGCTGTCGTCGGGAATCGGCGAACGGCGCACCGTGATCTCGACCCCGCGCGCTGCGAGGGCCTTCACCATGGCGTGCTCGAGTACGAAATTGAGCGGGTGTTCGCGCGCGGGCGCGAGGACCACATGCGTGCCCGAGTCCAAGGGAGCACTGGCGAGCGCGCGCGTCACCGCCTGCGAGGCCACGAACTGTGTGAGTTGCAGGTTCGTGTACGGCACGCGCGGTCCACGATTGCGCACCACCGGATCCAGATAGGTGTTGGCGACCGTGAGCACGGTGTCCTCGGCAGCCTTGGGACCGCTCGCGTACCGGAACTTCTTCGCGTCGGCCTGCCCCGTGGTCACGGCCAGCAGCACCAGCACCAGCAGCCACCCTGCGACATTCAAGCGCATCATGTTCCTCTCTATCCGATGATGTTCAGCGCGGGGTCCGACTGCGGTTCCACGCGTGCGAAAAGATCGTAGGCTGCCGAACCCGTGATGCGCACCGGCACGATCTGCCCCGGCGTGAGCCCCTCGCCCTCCACCACCACTCCGCCATCCACTTCGAAGGCCGAGCCCGCCGTGCGAGCGGCATACTGCCCGCGTTCCACGGGCCCGTCGATCATGACATGCACCACCTCGCCGATCCGGCGTGCGAGTCGGTCCCGCGAAAGCTGTTGCTGCTTGCCCAGGAGCTGCGCCCGACGCGAGCGACGCGTGTTGATCGGAACCCGCGGCGTCATCGCGTGCGACGGAGTCTCTGGCTCGCGCTCGAAGTTGAATACCACCAGATTCTCGAAGGGCTCTTCCTCGATGAAGCGCATGAGCGTCTGAAATTGCTCGTCGGTCTCCCCGGGGAATCCCACGATGAAGTTGGTGCGGAACGCCACCTGGGGAATGCCCGAACGGATGCGGCGCACCAGGGCCCGCGTATCGGTTTCGGTCATGGCGCGGGCCATCTTGCGCAACATCTCCTGTGCGATGTGCTGCAGCGGCATGTCCACATACGGCACCACCCGCTTGGCGCGGGCCCATGTCTCGATGAGGCGATCGCTCCAGAGCCGCGGGTAGGTGTACTGGACGCGGATCCACTCGATGCCGCTCACCTGGTCCAGGGCTTCGAGCAGATCGGCCAGCTCTGGCTTGCCGGGCAGGTCCGTACCAAAACCCGTGGTGTCCTGACCGATGAGATTGAGCTCCTTCACCCCCAGCTTCGCCAGACTCTCGGCCTCGGCCACGAGTGCCGGGATGGACTTGGACTTCTGGTCGCCGCGCAGTTGGGGAATGATGCAGAAGGTGCAGCGATGGTCGCAGCCCTCGCTGATCTTGAGGTACGCAAGATGCCGCGGCGTGCTCAGCGCCCGGGGCGCAAGCGAGTCGAGCGCCCCACCCGGGTATTCTCGGTTCACGATCCGTTCGTGCGAGTCGCCCAGCACATGGCGCGCCGCGGAAACGATGTCCTTCCACTGCCCCGTCCCCAGCACCGCGTCGACTTCCGGGAACTCCTCGAGCAGTCGGGCGCCGGAGCGCTGCGCGAGGCAACCCGTGACGATGAGTCCCTTGAGCCGACCATGCTCCTTGAGCTCGGCCACGCGCGCGATCATCTCCTTGGATTCCCGCACGGCGCTCTGCAGGAACGCGCATGTGTTCACGACCGCGATGTCGGCATCCGACAGGTCGGCGACCGTCCGGAAACCATCCTGCACCAGCGCACCCAGCATGTGCTCGGAATCCACCGTGTTCTTTGGACAGCCGAGCGTGACGAACGCCAGCGTCGGCGCCTCGGCGATCAGGACCGACCTTTTCACTCGAACCCCTTCTGTTGCAACCAGTGCTGGTCCACCAGCACCTCGCGCGCCTTGCTGCCATTGAATGAACCCACCACGCCCAGCAGTTCGAGCTGGTCCATGAGCCGACCGGCGCGCGAGTAGCCCACCTTGAGACGGCGCTGCAGTAGGGAGGTCGAACCCTGATTATGCATGACCACGAGTTTTGCCGCTTCGGGAATGAGCTCGTCATCCATGAAGTCGTCGCCGCCCGTTTCGTCATCTCCGTCGGGCAGCACCACCTCGGTTGCCAGCGGCGGGGCGGAGACCTGGTTGGCGGCGGCCTTCGCGCGCCAGAAGTCCACGACGCGCACGGTCTCCTCTTCCGAGACATAGCAACCATGGATGCGATAAGGATCCGGCTTGCCGGCCGGCAGATAGAGCATGTCACCCATGCCCAGCAGATTCTCCGCACCGTTGTGGTCGAGCACGGTGCGCGAGTCGGTCTTGCTGGCGACGCGGAACGCGATCCGCGACGGGAAGTTCGCCTTGATGACCCCCGTGATCACATCGACCGATGGACGCTGCGTCGCGAGCACCAGGTGGATGCCGACGGCGCGCGCCATCTGCGCCAACCGTGCGATGGGCTCCTCGACTTCACCCGGCACCTGCACCATGAGGTCAGCGAACTCGTCGACGATCACCACCACATAAGAGAGGCGTTCGACCGCCTTCTCGCCCTCGGCCGGCGTCGGCATGCGCCCATCCGCAACGCGCTCATTGTAGGTGAGGATATTCCGCGCCCCCACCATCGAGAGAAGTTTGTAGCGCTTCTCCATCTCGCCCACGGCCCAGCGCAGCGCCTTGGCGGCTTTCTTCGCCTCGGTCACCACGGGCAGCACCAGATGCGGAATGCCGTTGTACATGGACAACTCGACCATCTTGGGGTCGACCATGACGATCTGCAGCGTGGAGGGGTCATGCTGGAACAACAGGCCCGTGATGAGCGAGTTGAGGCACACGCTCTTGCCTGCGCCGGTCGCGCCGGCGACCAGCACATGCGGCATTTTGGATAGGTCGGAAACAAAGGGCTGGCCGTTCACATCCACCCCGAGCGGCACCTTGAGCGCCGCATCACTCTTGTCGTACGCCTGAGAGGAGAGCACCTCGCGTAGATACACCGTGCGCCGTCGCAGGTTCGGGATCTCGACACCGACCGTGCCTCGACCCGGAAGCGGGGCGATGACGCGGATCTTGTTCGCCTTGAGCGCCAACGCCAGATCGTCCTCGAGCGACACGATCTGCCCCACCTTGACGCCTGCTGCCGGTTCGAACTCGAACATGGTGACGACCGGCCCGGGATGGATCTCGGTCACGCGCCCATCGATATCGAAATCCGCCAGCTTGGCCACCAGCAGGTTCGCCTGCATCTGCAGATCGGCCGGCGTGACCGGGTCTTCGATATGCGCCGGCATCTCGAGCAGGGAGAGCGGCGGCAGGGCCTCGGTCGGCACCGGACCGCTGGGCAGAGGTGGATCGAACAAGCGCATCTTGGGTTTCGGAGCCTGCTTGATCACAGGCGCAGGGATGGAGCGCGGGGTCATCGCCCCACCATTCGCACCGGCTTCGCTCTCGAGGATCGTGGCCCGGGAGACCTTGGCATCCGGCCGGGCCGGCAGCAGTTCAGCCTCGGCCGCATCGGCCGCGGCGTCGAGTGGAACGAGCCGCGCGGCCTTCCTGGGTTTGTCCCTCGGCTTCAGCTTGGCCGCCATCCGTGCAGCCTCGGCGCGGCGCTCCTGCCACTGGCCGTAGGCGCCTGCGACGCCCCCGGCGATTCCCTTGGCCGGATCGAGGAACATGCCGTGCACCAGATGGCTGATCCAGTGGAACCCCATCTCGCTCGCCGCAAGCGCGGTCACGAACAACACGGTCCCCGCGACCACCCACGAACCCACCGCACCCATCGATGCCTCGAGCGCCATGGCCGTGCCGAAGCCCCACGCCCCCGACCAGTTCCAGCGCCCTGCTTCGCCGAATCCCAGACCGAACATCGTGCAGATCTCGTGCACCAACAGCGTGCCCAGCACGCTCGTGACGACCAAGGCCTGCGGCGCGCGGTTGCGCAGGCGATTCCATGCCCACAACCCGGCCAACAGCGGCACGCCGAAGGCGGCAGCCCGCCCGAACACCAGCACCAAGCCGTACGCGAATCCAGCGCCGAAGGGCCCGCAGGCATTCGCGGTCGCCCAGATCGACTCGTCTGCGAGCGGGAAATGGAATGTGGCGATGCTGGCCGCGGAGAGCACGGCGAACGCACCGAGCACGACGGCGAGGATCTGGCGCTGACGCTTGTCCGAGATGGAAGAAGCCACGTGAGAGGGTGCGTCCAAGGTCCCCGCAATCCATGCGTTGGAGTCCGTGTGCGACTCCGTCCGCGGCAGGCCCCGCGATCGGGGTTGAGCGGACCTGCCTGCCCGCCTCCCTGGCGAGCCCAAGCGGGATTGTGCACGAGCGCCCCGATCGGGGCAATGGGGGGCTTCGGCGGGGTTCGCCCGCCCCCCCGAGTTCAGTTCCCGGCGGCGGCGTGCCGGGTATCGTTCACATCCACTCCGGTGCCATGGGTGGGAGCCGGCACCACGCCCTCTTCCAACCATGCGTAACGGCCTGCGAGCACACCCATTGCAGTGCGATAGTGCGCCTCGTCATCGTTGCTCACGACGCCTGCGAACAACGCCTCGACGCGCCGACGCGCGCCCATACAGAAGGCATCCGCCAGTTCGTACGGCGTGCTCCCCGCCAATGCGCGCTTCACATCGCGCTGCGCGCGAACAATGGTCGTGGTCATGGCGAACAACTCGGCCCCCACATCGACGCAGCGGAACAGCAGGCCCTGGCGTTTCTCGAGCGCTGGCCCGTGGAGCACCATCAGGTGGAACTGCTGTCGGGCCAGACGACGCGACATGCGCTCGACCCAACGCAGGTGTCGGGCGAGCGGCCCGAACTCGCGGTACTGCGGCCAGTGCCCCCAACCCAGCCAGCGCATCGGGTACCAGCCGGCGTAGAAGACCCCGGAACGCACCAGCCCGGCGAGGCGTCGGCCCAGCGGTACGCCCGGCATGACCACATCGCCCGCCACTTTGAGGTGCACATCAAGCGCCTCACGCGCGATGAACAAGCGCATCACTTGATTGCTGCCCTCGAAGATGCGGTTGATGCGCAGATCGCGCATCGCGCGTTCCAGCGCGATCGGCGCTTCCCCACGCGAGGCCAGGCTTGGCGCGGTCTCGTAACCGCGGCCGCCTCGGATCTGCATGGCGTCATCGCATAGTTGCCAACCGAGGTCCGTATTCCAGAGCTTCCCCAGAGCAGCTTCCAGGCGGATATCGCTGCGACCTTTGTCGGCCAACAGGCAACCGAGATCGGCGACCGCCTCCATCGCATAGGTGTCGGCGGCCATCTTGGTGAGCATCTGCGCGATGGCATCGTGTTTGCCAACGACCTTGCCCCACTGCGCCCGCTCGTTCGCGAAATGCCGGCACACTCCCAGGCACCACTTCCCCAGCGCCGCCATCGTCGCCGGAAGTGTCAGGCGCCCGGTATTGAGCGTGATGAGCGCGAGCTTCAAGCCCTTGCCCTCGCCCCAGAGCAGGTTCTCCTTGGGTACACGCACATCCGTGAACCGCAGCACCGCGTTCTCGATGCCGCGGATTCCCATGAACTCCAGCCGATTCACGATCTCGACGCCGGCCCACGCCGATTCGACGATGAAGGCACTGATCGGGCCGGGCTTGCCGTCCTTGCCCGCCGTGCGCGCCATCACCACCATGAGTTCTGCAATCGACCCATTGGTGATCCACAGCTTCTGGCCATTGAGAATGTAGCCGTCGCCATCGGGCGCCGGCATGGCCGTGGTGGTCATGCGCGCGGGATCGGAGCCGACTTCATCCTCCGTGAGCGCGAACGCGGAGATCGCACCTTTGGCCAATCGCGGCAGGTACTTCTTCTTCTGTTCGTCGGTGCCGAACATCTTGACGGGGCCTGGAACTCCGATCGACTGGTGCGCCGAGAGCAACGCCACCAATGAAGCATTCACGGTCGAGACGATCGACATGGCGCGGCAGTAGCTGTACTGCGAAAGTCCCAACCCGCCGTACTCGCGTGGGATCTTGATGCCGAACGCACCGATCTCGCGGAGTCCCTGGATCACCTCGGCCGGGATGCGTGCTTCGCGCTCGATCCGCTCGGCGTCCACCTTCTCCAGGAGGAACTGCTCGAGCGTGGCCAGGAACGGCTCCGCCCGCTGCTGCTCCTCGGCATCCGGTTCAGGGAACGGGTGGATGAGCGAGAGGTCGAGTCTGCCCAGGAACAACTCGCGCACGAACGAGGGCTGGTCCCAAGTGGTCTCGCGGGCGGCTTCGGCAACGCTGCGCGCTTCGTGCTCGCTCACGTTCGGCTTGATCGGATCGGTCATGGCGTTCCCCCGGTCATGGATATGATCCCAAGCCACTCTACGACCAGCGGACCTGCGCGCGCCACCCGGCCCCGCGGCTCAAACGGGCAGCGAATGCCGCTGCCAACCCGTGCCCTCGTGCCCAAAGCGGAATGCCTTGGGATGCAGCGCCTCGGCCAGGATCTCGAGCGCCTCGGCCACGCGCGGCCCAGGCCGATTGAAGTAGGCGTTGCCATCGCCAAGGAACACCCGCCCCTCGCGCACCGCTCGCAGGGTGTTCCAACCGGGCTGCCGCGTCAGCGCGGGCAACTCGGTGCGCGTGCGCGCCAGATCGAAACCGCATGGCGTGACGAATATCGCGTCAGGATCCGCGGACAGCAGGTCGGCGAACTCGATCCGCCCGGCATGCGCGCCCGCTCTGCCCAGAACATCTTCGGCGCCTGCCATTTGAATCAACTCGGGCGTCCAATTGCCCGCGATCATCAGGGGATCGATCCACTCGATGCACGCCACGCGGCAGGGCGCCACGGCGCGAGCGCGTTCGGCGATCCCGCGCATGTGGTGCTGCAAGCGCGTCACGAGCTGCACACCCCGTTCGGGCACCCCGAGCGCGTCGGCCACCTTGCGCAGGTCGCGCCACAGATCGACGAGGGCGTCCGTCTGTAGCGCCACGAGTCTGGGGCGTGACGACACCAGCTTGCACAGCGCCGCTTCGACATCGCTCAGGCTCACCGCACAGACTTCGCACTGGGTCTGCGTGATGATCAGATCCGGCGCGAGGCGGTCCAGCGCTTCGGCGTCGACGCGATAGACCGAGACCGCCTGCTCGACGCATGCGCGTACCCGGGCATCGATGTCCGAGGAGGGCAGGTCGATCGCGAACTTCGGTTCGGTCACCGCGGGGAGCTTCTGCACCCATTCGGGGTGATCGCATTCATGCGAGCGCCCGACCAGTCGGTCGCCGCAACCCAGCGCGCCATATCCGGGCCCGTGGAGATCATTCCCGCGTCCCCCCAGCGACTGAATTGATCGGCGATGTAGTCGCCGTGTGTAATCGTGGCATCGGCCTCCACGTGATAAGGAGTTGCCCGTTGAGGGATCAGCTCGCGGGGACTATAGAAGCGCGTCCCGCTCATTCCGAGGGGCGCGAACACCCGGTCGTGCATGTAAGCCGGGAACGATTGACCGCTCGCACGCTCAATCAGGGCGCTGAGAAGGAGGTACCCCGTGTTGGAGTAGGCCCAATCGTCGCCGGGGAGGAAGTTGACCGG
>JANLOU010000578.1:0-2532 GCA_031366735.1 Candidatus Eiseniibacteriota bacterium | reverse complement strand
AGACACCCCCGTATTCGGGCGAGCGCTACGAAGTCGGCCGCGGTGCCGGACGCCTCGGTGGCAGTCACCGTCGGACAACACCGATCGACGCCCGTCCATCGCCGCGTTCAGTAGAGGCTGTAGACGAACCCGCAGTCGCATCAACGGAGGTCGACGCGTCGAATTGGGTCAGGCTTGGACCGCAGGTTGTCGTGGGTGAGGACGAAATTGTCGCGCTCAGGTGACCACGTCGGATGGTGGTTGTCGCCGAGCGTCTCGATCGACCCCTTGTTAGCGGCCCTGCGTTGGCGCACACTGATCATCGTGCGCTCAGCTCAGATCGGGCGGTGCGTGAGAGGAGCCACCATGGGCGTCGATCAAAACTTGGAGACGGTGCGACAGGGTTATGCCGCATTCAGCAGTGGTGACATGGACACATTGATGGCGCTGTACAGCGACGATGCTGTCCATATCGTGCCTGGGTCGTCGCAGGTTTCCGGCGCGCACAAAGGCAAGGAGAGCATCCTTGGCTTGTACGGAGCCTTGTTCGAGTTGAGCGGAGGCACGTTGCAGATTCAGCTTGACCACGTGCTGTCCGACGGCGGCAACCGTGTGGTGGCCATTCATACGTCGAACATGGAGAAAGACGATGAGACGTTCACCCAGACCGAGGTGCTGCTGTTCAGCTTCGTCGACGGTAAGGTGGCCGAGATCCAGGACTTCTTCGCCGACATCGCGCTGAGCGACCGCCTGTTCAGCTGAGGACGCGGCAAGGCCACACTCCGGCCCCCTCACAGATGGGCGATGCGGAACGTACGCCGGCGAATTGATCGCTGGCGAGGTGGGGAGTGCGCGATCGCTCGGAATCTGCGAAGACTTTGCCGATAATCGTGAGTCCTCGGACGAATCGAATCTCGGCTATCCGTGTGGCCGACGACGACGTCGAGACGCTCGTCGCTCAAGCGCAAGCGTGGTTCCGCGCGAAGGACAAGCCGGTGATCGGTTGGTCGTTGGGTCCAACGACCGCACCAGCAGGGCTTCGCGAACGGCTTCTTGCCATGGGCGCATCACCGGACGAATCAGTTAGAGCGCTCACGCTCGAGTCGAGCGGACCGGCACGAGCGAGCGATCTCCCGCCGTCAGGGCAGCGGCTCGACCAGCGTGGCCCTGGGCGGGGCGGCCAAGAGTTCGTACATCGGTGCAAATGCACCGGTGGGCCTCGCCCTCTTTCATGACCGCTTCCCGCGCGTCGGCCGACTCCCAATCAGCGATCTCGACCAGCATGTGCATGTCGGGATCGTCAACCGCTTTGTCGAACGTGGCCAGTGATCCGGGCATCGGCGGTCCGTCCGTCAAGCGGTCGGTCCTGGCGGTTCTGGGCGGCCACGCGGTCGCCTTCCGACGGGTTGATACCGAGCGATCGTGGGCCAACTCGCCTTCCGATCGACTCGATGCAGCTTGCGATCCGCGGACGCGTCGTAGGGTCCGACCCATGCACATCGAGCTCGTGGCGCTCATCGTGGAGGACTACGTCGATGCGATTCGGTTCTTCGTCGACGGTTTGGGCTTCGAGCTGAGTGAGGACTCGCCGTCGAAGACCCAACGATGGTCGTCCGAAGTGCTGGGTGGTCGTCAAGCCACCCGGAGCTCGTGCAGGTTTGCTGCTGGCACGGGCCGATGGCGATCAACAAACTGATGCGACCGGGAGTCAGTTCGCAGACCGAGTCGGGTTGTTCCTGCGGGTTGACGACTTCGATTCGATGATGCGGCGAATGCTCGATCACGGCGTTGCGTTCGTCACTGAACCGCGAGATGAACCGTACGGACGGTTGGCCGTGTTCCTCGACGTTGCGGGGAACCGCTGGGACCTTCTCGGCCCGCCTGTCTCCCGGGTGAGAACCTGTCAACGTCGGCTTTCGTCGTTGGTCGCTCGCCCGGTATCGGCAATTCATGATCGGTCGCTCGGAGACTCGAACCGACTGGTGTTCGCGATCCGGAACGCTCGACGCCGCACTGCTCTCCCGGCGATATGCATGCTCGACAGCAGGTTTGCGCTGGGTGCGGTCGATCGTCGGCGAGGTGCGAGGTGCGAGGTGCGCGACCGGTCGGAACTCCCGCGAAAACTTTGCTGACGATCACCGGGCTCCAGCTACAGCGTCGGCCTTCTCTCCACCGGTGGGCCCGCTCGTAAGGGCCTGAAGTGTGCGGGTCTCCGAAACCGTGCCACCGATGCTCGATGATTGTTCTGCGGCGGGTACTGGGCGCGCGAAAGACCGTCTCGCTACGCCTCGAGCCTGTTGAAGATTGGTTGTGGAGGCGGAAGGAATCCGCCTTGGCCCAGATGGACTTCACAACGGGTGGATAGCTGCGGAGTGATTGGCGGAGGGCTTGACACGGCCGAGGATCCGTTCGTGCTTCTTTCGTGCTGATGCAGCCCGACCAACCTCGCGAAGTGTGCGGTGACGCGGTCGACGTCCCGCCGCCTGACGGCCCTGAGCGTGACGACTCCACTCAGAACAAGCGGGCGAAGCTATGCCGGTCGGGCGAAGCGGG
>JANLOU010000574.1:0-9562 GCA_031366735.1 Candidatus Eiseniibacteriota bacterium | reverse complement strand
TCCGCTTCGCCGCCAAAGTGCCGCGGGCGATCTCGCACGACGCGGCCCTGCGGGGCGTGGGGGAGGACCTGGAGCGATTCGTCAAGGCGATGGAACCGCTCGGCGAGAAACTCGGGCCACTGTTGGTGCAGCTCCCGGCGGAGTTCGTGGCGACAACGGACACGCTGCGGGACCTTGATCTGTTCCTTGCGGCCAAGCCGCAGGCGCTGCGACTGGCCGTGGAGTTCCGCCACGACTCATGGCACACGCAAGCTGTCGAGGACACCATGCGTCGGCACGGTGCGGCGCTCGCCTGGACCGAATGGCGCGAGCTTCCGCAGCCCCGCGCGATCACCGCGGATTTCCTGTATGTGCGCTGGTTGGGGGACCGTCGTCAGATCGAGCGATACGACCAAGTGTTGATCGACCGCGAGGATAGTTTTCGGGTGTGGGAAGCGGACCTGATGCGCGTCTTCGGCGAGGTCAAGGAAGTCTACGGCTACTTCAACAATCATTGGGCGGGGCACTCGCCCGCCAGTGCGAACGAGATGAAGCGCCGACTCGGCCTGCAGGTCGTGGAGCCACAGGCCGAGTGGCCTCAGAAGGAGTTGTTCTGATCGCCGGAGCGGACAAGCCGGGCGCCACCGGGCCGCGCCGGGGCGCGCTCGCATTCATCTTCGTCACGGTCGCGCTCGATGTGCTGGCGCTGGGCATCATCATCCCGGTGTTGCCCAAGCTCGTCGAGAGCTTCCTCGGTGGCGACACGGCTCGTGCCGCGCAGCTGTTCGGCGTGTTCGGCAGCGTCTGGGCGCTCATGCAGTTCGTCGCTTCACCAATCCTGGGGAGTCTGTCGGACCGCTTCGGGCGCCGCCCGGTCATCCTGCTCTCCTCGTTCGGACTCGGGCTGGACTATGTCTTCATGGCGCTGGCCCCGACGGTGGCGTGGTTGTTCGTGGGGCGCGTCATCTCCGGAATCACCTCGGCCAGCTTCACCACGGCCTATTCGTACATCGCCGATGTGACCCCCGCCGAAAAGCGCGCCTCCACATTCGGGTTGGTGGGAGCAGCCTTTGGCCTCGGCTTCGTGCTGGGGCCCGCCGTGGGGGGATTGCTCGGGGCCTCGAATCCACGCCTGCCGTTCTGGGTCGCAGGGGGGATGGCGCTGGTGAACACGCTTTACGGCCTGTTCGTGCTGCCCGAATCGCTGCCCCCCGAGCGACGCCGCGCGTTCGATTGGCGCCGTGCGAACCCACTGGGCTCCATCGCGCTGTTCCGCTCGAGCCCGGGGCTGCTGGCGCTTGCTGCCGTGTATGCGCTGCATGTGCTCGCGCACAATGTCCTGCCCAGCACTTTCGTGCTCTACGCGGGTCACCGCTATGGCTGGGATGCCCGGCAAGTGGGATTGATGCTCGCCCTGGTCGGCGTGTGCAGCATCCTGATGCAGGCGCTGGTCGTGCGTCCGTTCGTGGCGCGGTTCGGTGAACGCATTGCGCTGCTCACCGCGATCGCGGGTGCGATCGCCGGGTATGGGCTGTACGGACTGGCGGCCACCGGCTCGGCGCTGCTCGCGAGCGTTCCGGTGTTCGCACTCACCTTCATGTTCATGCCCGCCATGCAGGGCCTGATGTCGAGCCGGGTGGACTCGACGCGGCAGGGAGAGCTCCAAGGCGCCAATGGCAGCATCATGGGCATCACCGGCGTGATCGGACCCTCCCTGTTCACGCAGACTTTTGCGCTGTTCCTGGGTCGCCATGGCGGACCGGCGGTCCCGGGTGCGCCGTTCTTCCTCGCATCCGCCATGATGTCCGTGGCAGCCGTCCTGGCGTGGCGCGCCACGCGGAGCACTCCGGCCCCGGTCCGCTGAACACCCCCGCGTGGGTCGGAACATTCTGCTCAAGCCCAACGGCAGCCTTGGCCGATAAACTCCATGCCCGCAGTGAATCCGGGCATGGAAGCCCACCCAGCCGGCCCCCTCGCCGGACCGTGGAACGCAACTGGCCGCCGCATGGCCGACTGCTGATCCCGTGTCACCCGAGGGGACGATGACTCACGAGAACACGACGCCCACTTCCTTGCCGGGAGTGCCGCACGAGTTGCGCCACCGCGTCGACGAGGTCTTCAGTCCAGCCGCTCCCGTGACCCGCCGCGACCAGTTCGCCGGCCGCAAGGAGCAGCTTCAGGATCTGATCCATGTGGTGTTGCATCAGGGCCAGCATGCGGTGGTGTTCGGCGAGCGGGGCGTGGGCAAGACATCGCTGGCCTCGACGCTTGCCGAGTTCATGGATGGAACGCAGTCCGTGATCCGCGTGAGTGCGGATGCGAGCGATAGTTTCACCACGCTCTGGCAGAAGGCAGCCGAGCGCGTTCCACTGGCCCAGACTCGAATGACGCTGGGAGCTGCGGTGGGGCACCAGGATCTCCGGTGCACCGGCGCCTCGCTGTTGGCTGTCGGCGAGGGCGACCATCTCACGCCACCGGAGGCCGTGCGCTTCATGAGTCGATTGGGCGGGCGAGCGCCGCTGCTGGTGATCATCGACGAGTACGATCGCATCGAGGATCCCCGCGCGCGGACGCTCATGGCCGACACGCTCAGGATGCTCAACGATCAGGCGGTCCATGCCACCGTGATCCTTGTGGGGGTCGCCGATGATGCCGGCTCCTTGATTGCTGCGCATCCGTCCGCGGAGCGCGACCTCGTGCCGATCCACTTGCCCCGCATGAATCGTGTGGAACTGAGTGAGGCATTCGCACGGGCGCTGGCGCTCGTCGGCATGACGGCCGAGCCAGCCGTGATCGAGCGCATCGCCACCCTTTCGCAGGGGCTGCCGCACTACACGCACTTGCTGGGACAGGGCGCGGCACGCGCTGCGGCGCTGGAACACCAGACACATCTCACCGTGACGCACCTGGACGCCTCGGTCGCTGTTGCGATTCGTCGCGCCAGTGACACGGTGCGCCAAGCCTACGAGCAGTCCATCGTGCGCGCACGGCGCGGCATCTACCCCGAGATACTGCTGGCGGCCGTGTTGTCGGCGCGCGATGCCTACGGCGCCTTCCGCGTCGCAGCGGTCAGGGACACGCTTGAACGGATCGTGCGCCGGGAGGTTCGCGGACTCACGAACCAGATCGCCGCGCTGACCGAGGACGGTCGCGGCGGGGTATTGCAGAAGCTCGGCGCGGGCAGGACCGCCCGCTTCCGGTTCGTGAATCCGCTGCTCGAACCGTTCATCCTGATGCGCGGACTGGAGCAGGGCTGGGCCACGGCGAGGACGCCTGTCTGGCTACCGGGGGCGCCCGAGCCGGTGGTGCCGTCCGATCGGAAGCGTGCCGCCGCCTGAGTGCTTGAGCCCTTGAAGTCCTAGAGCGCCTTGCCCTTGATGGTGGCCAGACCCTTGAGGGCAGCCTCGCGGGCCGCATCGATCTGGGCTTCGGGCCCCGAGAGGTACAACCGTCCGTACGCACCGAACAGGGAGGCGTCGATCAGTTTGACGCGCGCCGCCTTGAGCGCCTCGTTCGCGGCGAACGCGATGTAGCCCGCGGGCTCGGTCTCGAGGATGAAGAGCGATTCGCCCGCGATCAGCATGTCGCCGTAGCGCGACTTGTTGATCACCTGGGCGTGGTAGGGCTCGACGGCCCGAATGACCTGATCCGATACCACCTTGGGCTTGATGCGATCCCCCTCGGTGATGCCCAGATGGTCCAGCACGGCCTGCCCGCCGTCAGTGACCTGACCCTTGTCGCGATGGTGGATCTCGAGCAACCCGAAGGCACGCTCGACCACCATGATCGCTGGCGTCACCTGCGTGGCCTTGAGCGCCACATCGGTGATGCGATTGATGATCAACCCCGGCGCGGTCTCGATGAAGATCGACGCATCGCCCGCCACGGGGAGGAAGCCGCGCGCGGTCGTTCCGATGAACGCAGCGAGTTGCGGCTGGAGCGAATCCAGGAAGATATAGGTACGAAGGGTCACCTCTGCCATGGCCGGGAAGTTAATCGCGGCCTCCCCAGCCGTCAATCCGCGTGCTCGGCATGCATCCGCGTGCGCCGCGGGCGGACCGTTACTGGTCCGAGAGCTCGACCAACCGCTCGAGCAACGAGTCCACCTCGGTCCGCAGCGACTCGTACTCTCCGACCAACGCTTTGGAGCGGCTGCCGTCGTGATAGAGCTCGGGGTCCGCGAGCAGCGCCTCGAGTTCCTTGGTGCGGGCCTCGCGAGTGGCGAGGTCGCGTTCCAAGCGTGCGACCTCCTTGTCGCGATTGCGGGTGCTGCCCCCCTTGCGGGGGGACTTGGTGGAGCTGGGAGCAGCCGCGGGGCTCGGATTCGAGCGCGGCTGCGCCCGCGGCTCCGACTTGGATTTGCTCGTGGAGCGGATTGCCGCTGCCTGTTTGGCCGGGGCTTCACTCTCCTCGCGGTCCGCAGCGTCGGCCGCTCGCGCCAGCCGAGCGTGCTCGTAGTCGTCGTAGCCGCCGGGGTAGAGCACGACCTTGCCTTCGTTCACCTCGAAGACACGCGTGGCAAGTCTCGCCATCAGCGATCGATCGTGCGTCACGACGACGACCGCTCCGGGGAACTGTTCGAGTGCTTCCTCGAGCACTTCCTTGCCTGCCAGATCCAGATGGTGCGTGGGCTCGTCCAGGAGCAGCATGTTCGCGGGGGAGAGCAGCATGCGTGCGAGTGCGACACGCTGGCGTTCGCCGCCCGAGAGCACCTTGCAGAACTTGAAGACGTCGTCGCCGGTGAACAAGAAGCTGCCCAGCAGACTGCGCAGTTTGGGGCGCCACGCATCTCCCGCGACTTCCTCGAGCGAAGCGAGGATCGTGTGTCGGCCCTCAAGGGTCTCGGCGGCGTGCTGCGCGAAATAATTGAGCTTCGTGAGCTGTGGGCGGTCGTGCTCGCCGCTGCGTAGTTGCAGCTGGCCCGCAAGGATGCGAAGGAGCGTGGTCTTGCCAGCGCCGTTGGCGCCCACGATGGCTACCTTGTCGCCTTTGAAGATCTCGACATTCACATTCGCGATCAGGTCCTGCTCCCCGTAGCCGAACCGACCGTCACGCAAACGCACCAAGGTGCGGCCGCAATGCGGTGGATCAGGGAAGGAGAACGAGACCCGACGCCCCTTGTGCGGAATGACCACGCGCTCTTCCTTGAGGCGCTCGATCTGCTTGCGCTTGCTCTGGGCCGCCGCCGCCTTGGTGTTCTTGGCGCCGAAGCGTTCCACGAACCGCTGGAGTTGCGCGATCTTGGCTTCCACCTGGGCATTGCTCGCCGCCGCTTGTTCGCGGCGCAGTTCCTTCTCCTCGAGGTACAGCGAGAAGCGCATGTTGTAGGTGGTCAGCTCGCCGTGGTCGAGTTCGCGAACCTCGGTGGCGACGCGGTCGAGGAAGACTCGGTCGTGCGAGACCACGACCAGCGCGCCATGGAAGTCCTCGAGGTAGTCCTCGAGCCACTCCATTGCGGGAAGGTCCAAGTGGTTGGTGGGCTCGTCCATGAACAGCACGGTCGGGTCGGCGAGCAGGAGCGCCGCCAAAGCCGCACGCATGCGCCAGCCGCCCGAGAACTCCTCGAGCGGGCGGTCCTGATCCACCAGGCTGAATCCCAGCCCGGTCAGGACGCGGCGCGCCTCGGGCTCGAGCGCGTGCTCATCGCGCATGTCGAGATGGTGCTGCAGGTCGCCGAGCCGGTCGAGCATGGACTCCAGATGCGGGTCGTCGGGAGAGATCCCGCCCAGTTGCTCGTGCAGCGAGTCGAGTTCGGTGCGCATCTGCAGCAGCTCGCTGTAGGCCTCCATGGCGCGGTCCAGCACCGTGCCATCGAATCGCTCGGCGGCCTCCTGTGGGAGGTAGCCCACCCGCGTGCCCTTCGACAGCACCCGGGTGCCCACTTCGGGTTCGTACTCGCCCAGGATGACGCGGATGAGGGTGGTCTTGCCCGCCCCGTTGGGCCCGACCAGGGCGCAGCGGTCCCCGGGTGCGATGACCCAGTCCAGCTCGTCGAAGAGCACGCGCTGCCCGATCGCGTAGCGGATGCCATTCAGCTGGATCAGATACCCCTCCCTCTGTCACGACGGACTGTCATTGACGCACCCCATGGCGGGCTTGGATAATCGCGGAAAGTCGGCCCTGCACAAGGGTTCGGCTTTGCTGTCCCCAGGGCCTCACAGCCCGTTGCCCGGTAGGTGCCCATCCTTCTTGCTCTGCTGCGTATCCCGAGGCCGCCGCGCTTCGCGTTGTGCCTGGCCGCGCTGCTCACCGCAGCGTGGCTGCTGGCGGTGCCATGCGCGCAAGCCGCCTACATGATCCCGGGGCAGCCTTGGCGCCCCAAGGACTTCACCCTGATCAAGAAGGATGGCTATTACCATCTTTTCTTCATCCGCAACAGTACGGCGTTCCTGGCCGACCAGACCGAGCGCGATTTCGGGCACGCGATCTCCAAGGATCTCTACCACTGGGAGCAGTTGCCGCCGGTGCTGACCTGCGACCCGGGTGAGTGGGACAACCTGCATGTCTGGGCCCCCCACATCGTCGAGCGCGATGGCTTGTACTGGATGGCCTACACCGGTGTCGATCGGTTCGCAGGTGAGTTCGTGGACACCCAGATGATCGGGCTCTCGGTCTCCAGCGACCTGCTGGTGTGGAACCGCGTGCAGTATGACCCGATATTCACCGCCCAGCAGGTGCCGTGGGCATGGTGGGCGCCGCTCTCGCCTCGACCGGCGTTCCGCGACCCATTCCTCATGCCGGATCCCAAGCAACCCGGCGACTGGCTGATGTACTACACGGGCAACTACGGCGCCGACACAACGGCCACGGTGATCGGTGTGGCGCGCAGCCACGGCGACCTCACGCAATGGGAGGATCTCAAGCCCCTCGAGATCACCTACAAGACGTTCACCTACAACTCGCTCACCGAGTCGCCACATCTGTTCCAGCACAATGGCCTCTGGTACTTGTTCATCAGCACCAACTCGGGGCAGCCGCTCAGCTTCTACACCTCGCCGGACCCCACCGCCGAGCGTCCGGTGTGGACCTATCGTGGCCGCTTGCGGAGCATGCTCGGCTATGACACCAGCTTCTTCTACGCCTCGGAGCATATGCGCGATGGGCTCCGCGATTACTTCTGCTTCGTGAATGGTGACCGGATCGAGTTGCGCGAGATCCTCTGGAGCAGTTCGTGGCAGTTCACGCTCGTCCAGCCGCCGCTCCTGCATGTGTTCGATATGGGTTGGCAGGAGCCCAGTGTGCCGCAGGGCGAGTTGGCCCGACTCCACTTCGAGTTGGCGAACGCTTTCGCGGGTTCGGTCCAGCTTGCGGCCGTATGGCTCGACGAGGCCAACATCGAGCACCCCGTATCGCTCGACACGCTGGGGTTGCCCACATTCGTTTCGTTCCCCGCGGACTCAGGGACGCTGGTGTGGAGCGCGAAGCGCTGGCCTGCGACCAACGACACGACGACCACCACCCGCTTGATCATCCGGATGTCCGATCGCCGTTCCACTGCGGCGGTGCTCCGGGTGAGTCCACCCCGTCCCGCGGTCTACACTCCGCCGCCGCCGCCGGGCGAGAACGATCCACCCGCACCCGACCCTGATGATCGCCTCACCCGCGGTGCAAGGATGCGTGCGCTGGGACGCTCTGCGCTTGGCTCCGGACCGGCGGTCGTGCTCGAGTTGATGACGCCGCTCGAAGGGAAGGTCGACCTTTACGATCTCTCGGGTCGGCGGGTTCGTCGACTGTGCGACCGACTATTGCCCAAGGGGGTCTCGGTGCTGCCCTGGGATGGACGGGACGATTCGGGCTCGCATCTGGCGCATGGCGTCTACTTCGCGCGCTTCACGAGTGGTGCGTTGGCGCTCGGGTCGCGGGTCGTGCTGCTGCCCGAGTAACGCGCGCAACCCATCAAGGGCGCAATCGATCGGGGTTCAGGCCCAACAGGTCCGTCACCACGAACAGCCCGTCCTTGCGGACCAGTTCGTCGTCGAACCAGATCTCGCCGCCGCCGTACTCGGGGCGTTGGATGAGCACGAGATCCCAATGCACCTTGCTGCGGTTGCCATTGTCGGTCGTCTCATAACACTGCCCTGGCGTGAAGTGCAGCGAGCCGGCGATCTTCTCGTCGAACAGCGTGTCCTTCATGGGGTGTTGGATGTCGGGGTGGAACCCGAGCGAGAACTCCCCGATGTAGCGCGCACCTTCATCGGAGTCGAGTAGCTGGTCGAGCTTGTCCTGTGGATTGCCTGTGGCCTTGACGATGCGCCCCCGCTCGAATGTGAAGCTGAGTTTGTCGTAGGTGCTGCCGAGGTAGAGCGAGTGCGTGTTGTAGGTGATCGTGCCTTCAACCGAATCGCGCACCGGCGCGGTGAAGCACTCGCCATCGGGAATGTTATGGCGTCCTTCGCAGGGCACGACCCCGATGTCCTTGATACTGAAGCGCAGGTCAGTGCCCGGACCCTTGAGATGCACACGGTCGGTCTTGAGCATGCGCGCACGCAGCGGCACGATGGCCGCCGCCATGCGGTCGTAATCGAGCGTGCAAACATCGTAGTAGAAATCCTCGAACGCCTCGGTACTCATGCTCGCCAGTTGGGCCATGGCGGCATTGGGATAGCGCAGCACCACCCAGCGCGTGTGGTTGACGCGATAGTTGAGATGGACCGGCGTCGCGACGAGTTTCTGGTACAGCGCCATCCGGTCGACCGGGACATCGGACAGCTCACTCACATTCTCTGAGCCACGGATGCCGATGTAAGCTTGGACCTGCTTCATCTGATGGAGCTCGAGTTCACTCTGCAACAACAGTTGCGCCTCGGTGGCCCCGCGCAGCTGGGCGCGGATGACGGCGTTATCCCGCACCGAGACGATGGGAATCGCGCCGGCCTTCTGGACTTCGTCCACGAGTTCCTGCAACAACGGCCCGCGGGCGTCGAAGGCCTCGATGAGCACGGCCTCGCCCGGTTGCATCCGGGTGGAATGATGGACCAGCAGCTGCGCCAGTGTGCGGGTGCGCGGATCGCGCATGCGGAGCCTCACGGGAGTCAGGGACGATGATCCGGATGGACGGCCAAGTCGGGCGACTTTACACGCTCGCGTCGCTGCGTGCCTGCCAAGAAGTGGAGGCGCTGCGGGGCCCCGCTGCTCCGGGGACGAGGTCGCGTTGACGGCGGACCACATGCACTGCCACCTTGCGGTCACTCACCCAGAACCATCCGTGGAGGTCATGCATGAAGCGCTATCGCGTCGCCCTGTTCGGCACCTCGTTCGCACGACTGGTCCAGGCGCCCGGCTTCCAGCGGCACCCTGGTTTCGAAGTGGTCGCCATCGCTGGTTCACAACTCGAGAAGACCCGGCGGGTGGCGAGTGAGCTGGGGATCCCGGCGGCTTACGGAGATTGGCGTGAACTGCTTGCGCGCGAAACGCCGGACTTGGTGAGCATCGTGACGCCGGCCGACCTGCATCACCCCATGATGCTCGCGGCGATCGCCGCGGGAGCGCATGTGCACTGCGAGAAGCCGACCGCGATGAACCGCTGGCAGGCCTTCGAGATGCGCGATGCTGCCGAGGCGGCCGGCAGGGTTGCGGGCATCAA
>JANLOU010000558.1:0-1931 GCA_031366735.1 Candidatus Eiseniibacteriota bacterium | reverse complement strand
TGGTTCGATAGGGCGTACTGGTGTTCGAGCGCGTATTCCTCGTACCAGGCGAGCGGCAGGCTCAACACGAACACCGCGACCGAATAGAGGACGAAGTAGACCAGCACGCGCACATAGCGCCGATCCCCGAGCGCGTGGGCGATGTCGCGAAAGCGCGCGGACAGCCCGGTGAACATCAACAAGAGCCCTGCCAGCACGCCGTAGAGCGGCCCGAACAATCGCAGCCACACGCGCATGCGCTGATACTGGCGGTTCTCCGGCGTGAACGCGGCACGGGCCTCCGCCATGTGATCGCGTGCCGGGGGCACCGGCTCGACCCCGATCGCGGCCGGCGTGCTATCCGCCGCGGCGATGCTGGCGCTCGCGCTATCGGCCGCAGCGCTGGGCTGCGCGCGCAGTGGAGTTGTGAGGGCGAGCAAGAGCGCGAGTGAGGGCAGCAGGCTGCGGCTCAGCAGCGGCACTTCGCACCTCCGACGAGGCTGGGAATACGAAGGACCGGCCAGTGGGCCGGTCCCTCGCGTCGCATCAGGGAGCGGGTCAGGGGTTCGCTCCCGAGCGTGAACTGCAGTCTAGCGTAACACGACGACGCGGCGCAGGAACTGCTCTTCCAGCGCCTTCGCACGCACGAAATACACTCCCGCGCGCGACAAGTGGCCGCCGTCGTCCTTCAGATCCCACGCCACATCGTGCTCCCCCGCGGCCAGTTCGGCGCGCACGAGTTCGCGGACGCGGCGTCCGGTCACATCGAGCACCTCGACGGTCGCCTGGGTTCGCCGCGGCAGGTTCAGCACGAAATGAGTGGTGGCGTTGGCCGGACTGGGCTGCGCGGCCGAGAAGTCGAGCCGGAGCGCTGCGCCATCGACACCCGTCACCGCCTCGGTCATCAGGGTGTTCGAGATCCGCGACCAGTTGCCGCGCTCATCGCGAGCGCGCAGCGCGAAGTAGATGTTCGCGCCTTCGGGCATGTCGGGCAGCACCAGGCGCTCGACCGAGTTGGGCTCCGCGGGCGGGCCCAGCGGCACGCGCACGGCGGAGTAGAACCGCCCCGGGAACTGGTTCGCCTTGAGTGAGTAACGCATGTCGTACTCGGTCGCGCGGCCGTAGGTGCTGTCGTCCCCCGGCGCGGTCCATTCGAGGATGATGTTGGTGGCGTGCGCGAGCCGCGCCGGCAGCAACCCGAGCAGGCTGAGCCCGAGCAGCCCGAGGCAGGCGAACAATCGGATCAGGGTGGGATGGATGCGTTCATTCGGGTGCGGCATGGACTCTCCCAGCGGAACTTCTCGGGCTGTATCCGGCGAGGCCGGACCGACTCACGACAGCAAGCCAGGGAGCAGGGCCGCCCCGGCACAGAATCGTGGTGATTCTGACCGACGACGGCTCCGACTCCAAGGTATTTCTTGGGCGCATTTCCCGCGGCTCAGCGGGTGACGAGCACCCGCCGAGTCACGGTTTCGCCCGCCACCCGCGCGCGCACCAGATACAGCCCTGCGGCCACCCGTCGACCCTGGGCGTCCTCGAGCGGCCATTCCAGCGAGATGCTGCCCGCGGGCTGCTCGGCGTCCAACAGCGTGCTCACGCGGCGGCCACTGGCATCGAACACGCAGACCTCGGCCCGGGCCGAGCGGGGCAGTGTCAGAGCGAGGCGTGCGCGGCGGGTGACCGGGTTGGGCGCCGGCAGCGACAGGGCGATCGAGGCCGGCTGCGGTTCGACCCCCGCGACCTGCCCGGTCGGGGTATCGAAGGTGAGCGATGCCGGCGGCAGGGAACAACTGATCGGTCCGCCCACCTGCGTGTCGGTCACGCTCGAGAACACGCGGATGCCGGGCGAGGCGAAACTACCGTCGCACACCCACAACTCGTTGCCCGAGAGTTCGGCATCGCCCAGGGTGAACCCGCCGGGCGCATACACGGTCGCCAACTTGCGGCCCGTG
>JANLOU010000555.1:0-15034 GCA_031366735.1 Candidatus Eiseniibacteriota bacterium | reverse complement strand
GTTGTCGGGGAGTCCAGGGAGGATCGGAAAAATGGCCGAGACCAACCGAGTCGTGGCACGGTTCATCGATGGCACCATGGTGAAGGGGACGACCGAGGATTTCTTCCCGAACCGACCCATGTTCCATCTGCATGTGTCGGGCGACCCCACTGCGCGAGTGGTCACCTGCGCCAAGCTGAAAGCCGTGTTCTTCGTCAAGGACCTCGCCGGCAATCCGAAGCGCGACGAGGCCGTGAACTTCACCGGCGAAGAAGTGGGTGTGCATCAGGGCCGTCGTATCGCGGTGTTGTTCAAGGACGGCGAGTTGATCGCCGGCCACACCGTGGGCTACACGAGTGAGCGCAGTGGCTTCTTCATCACCCCGACCGACCCCGAGAGCAACAATATCCGCGTCTATGTCCTCAAGCACGCTGCACAGAAGATCGCGGTGGGCGAGCCGGCAACGGCGATGGTGCAGGCGGCTCGCGGCGACGCGGCCTGACGAATCCGGCGAGGCGTCAGCCCCGATAGTGCTTGTCGGCCACCTCAAGCGCCTTGTCGATGATGGCCAGCCCCTCGCGCACCTCCTCGTCACTCGTGGTGCAGGGCGGCGTGACCTGGAGTCGATTGAAGTGTGCGAATGGCCACACGCCACCCGCCTTGCACGCGGCCATCAGTTCGGCCATGGGCTTGGCGTCGGCGCCCGTCGCGTTGAACGGCACCAGCGGTTCGCGCGTCTTCCGGTCACGCACGAGTTCGATGGCCCAGAACACGCCCAGCCCGCGGACTTCGCCCACGCTGGGATGTCGCTCCGCGATCCTGCACAGCTCCGGCCCGATCACATCGGTGCCCAGATGCCGAGCATGCTCGATGATCTTCTCTTCCTTGAAGATCCCGATACTCGCCACGATGGACGAGGTGGCGAGCGGATGGCCCGAATAGGTGAGCCCACAGGGGAAGACACGGTCCTTGAAGTTGTCGGCGATGCGTCGGGAGATGATGACGCCGCCCACCGGGACATAGCCCGAGTTGGAGCCTTTGGCAAAGGTGATCAGATCGGGCGTCACCTTCCACTTATCCACTGCGAACCACTCGCCGCAGCGGCCGAACCCCGCCATCACCTCGTCGCAGATCATGACGATACCGTGCTGATCGCACAGCGCGCGCACCCCAGCCAGATAACCGTCGGGCGGGACGAGGATGCCGTTCGTGCCGACCACGGTCTCGAGGATGATCGCGGCGACCGTGTGTGGCCCCTCGACCATGAGCACTTCAGCCAGATGCTGCAGCGCGCGCTCGCACTCCTGCGCGGCGTTGCTGGCGTGGAAGGCGGAGCGGTACGCGTACGGGCCCCAGTATTTCACCACGCCAGTGGCCCCCGGCTCATTGCCCCAGCGTCGCGGGTCGCCGGTCAACGCGATCGAGTTGCCCGTCGCGCCGTGGTAGCTGCGGTAGGCCGACAGCAGCTTGTGCCGACCGGTGTGCCCCCGCGCAAGCCGCACCGCGTTCTCAACGGCTTCCGTGCCGCCGTTGGTGAAGAACACCATGTCGAGGTCACCGGGCGCGAGTTCGGCGATGAGGCGTGCCGCTTCGCTGCGCATGTCGTTTGCGAAACTGGGAGCGATCGTGCACAGCCGACCCGCCTGTTCCTGGATCGCCGCGACCAACTTGGGGTGCTGGTGGCCGATGTTGACATTGACCAACTGGCTGGAGAAGTCGAGCCAGTGATGGCCCTTGTCGTCCCACATGCGTGAGCCCTTGGCCCCCGCGATGACGACGGGGTCGAGCGAGCCCTGGGCGGACCAGGAGTGGAAGACATGCGCGCGGTCGTTGGCGTGGGCTGCAGCCAGATAGGGCGAGGCGTTCGTATCGAGTTGGGTCATGCGCGGATGGTATGGCAGAGCGGGCTCACGGAAAAGGGCCGAGATGGCCGACTCGGGTCCGGGCGGCTTCGACCCCGAAGCCGGAACGAGCCAACGGGCGGCCGAACAGGTGCGGTGAGCCCCCGCAGGGGGTGGTAAGCTATTGGCACTCCATCCGCACTGCCGAGTCTCCCTGTGGAGGCGTCCTTGCCCACGCGCCCAAGACCAAGGCCCGCCGCACCCATGTTGTTCCGGGCCAAACTGCAGCCGCCGAATATCGACCCGGCGATGCTCGAGCGTCCCGCCCTGTTGGCGGAACTGGAGCGCAGCGCGGGCTGTGCGCTCACCCTGCTGACGGCGGACGCTGGTTGGGGCAAGAGCTCGCTCGCAGTGGCGTTCGCGCGGCGAGTCCATCGCCCTGTGGTCTGGTACGCGTTATTGCCATCCGATGCCGACCTCAAAGTGTTCGGTCGGCATCTGGCCGAGGGATTCCGCACCGGCACGCCCCGATTCGGTGGCCCATTCCTGCGGCTCCTCGAAGAGACGCGCCCGGGCGGGCGTGGGGCGGATGCGCTGGCGGAGGCATTCGTCCAAGCACTCTCCGAACTCAAGGGGCCACCGCGCTTATTGGTGCTCGACGATCTGCATGCGGTTGCGGGGAGCGCCGAGGTGGTGAGCTTCCTCGATACCTTGCTTCGGCTGCTGCCCCCGACGGTGCGCGTGCTGGCCACGACGCGCGCGGGTCTGCCGCTGTCGCTCGAACGCATGCGCGTGCGCGGGGAGTTGGCCGAGTTGGATGCGGCCAAGCTGCGCTTCACGCGCGAGGAGATGGCAGGGCTCACATTGGAACGGCTCGGGCGCGGGCGCGATGTGGCCGAAGTCGAGCGGCTGGAGCTCGCAACCGCGGGCTGGCCGACCGCCGTCCACCTTGCGCTCGATGCGCTGCGGCGCGAGCCCGAGCGTCCGCTGGAGTCGGTCCTGGGCGAGTTGGGAATGGCCGATGTGCAGCTTCAGGCCTTCTTCTCGGCCGAGGTCTACCAGCGCTTCGAACCCGAGGTCCGGCACCTGCTCGAGTGTACGACCACGCTGGACCGGTTCGACGCTGCGCTCGCCGCCGCACTCTCGGGACAAACGGATGTCCGCGGCCGGCTCGATCGCCTGGTGCGCCGCGGGCTGCTCCGAAGTTTCGGCACTGGCGCCGAAGCAACCTTCGAGTGGCATGGGCTGGTGCGCTCGTTCGTCCGTCAGGAGATCGAGTCGCGCGAAGGGCCACAGGGATGGCGTGCGCGCGAAGCCGCCACGGCGCGCGCCCTGCGCGCGCGCGGCGAGAGCGAGCGGGCGCTGCGGCACGCGCTCGACGCGGGTGAAGCCGAGGACGCGGCGGAACTACTCGTAGCGTTGGCGCCGGGGATGTTGGCGCAGGGGCGCGTGACTTCACTGCTGGCCTTCCTCGAGGACCTGCCCGCTGCTGCAGTGGCGAACCACTTGGCGCTGGCATTGGCTCGCGCCGACGCGCTTGCCGGCTTGGGGCGCTGGGACGAAGCCGAGCTCGAGTACGAACGCGCGCTCACGCGCTCGCGCGAGCTTCGCGACGGCGTCCGCGAATGCCACGCGCTATTGGGCTTGGGGAAGGTGCTCAACCTGCGCGGCCGGCACGAGCAGGTGCTCGGTATGGCCGAGCGCGGGCTGGCGGCCGCCGATGGCCTGACTGTGGCGCAGCGCGCGCGCTTGCTGCAGATGAAAGCCTCGGCTCACTTCTACCTGGGCCAGAACCACGCGGCGATCGCGTTGCTCGATCAGGTTCGCGCGCTGCTCCCTGCGGATGCGGAACCCGAGCTGGTCCTGCCCACGCTGCACAATCTCGCGGTGGCCTACGCCTCTCAGGGGCGCTATCGCGAAGCAGTCGGGCCCTTGCGCGAAGCGCTCGCACGGGTGCGCGGCACGGCTTCACCGCGCGCACCGCTGTACTTGTCGAATCTTGCGTTCGTGCTGTTCGAGATCGGCGACCTCGTCGAGGCGCGCCGCTCGGCCGAGGAGGGGCTCGCCGCAGCGCAACGATTCGCGAACCGTGCGCAGGAAGCCACCTGCCGCGAGGCGCTTGCCGAAGTGCTCGCGCAGACGGGTGACCTCGATGGAGCGCTGGCCGAGCTCAAACATGCCGAGACGCTCCACGAGCAACTGCGCATGGAGGTCATCACGGCGGACCTGCTCGCGGCGCGTGGGCGGATCTTCTGTCTGCGCGGACAGTACCGCCGCGCGGCGGAGTTCCTGGCGCGCGCGATCGAGCGGGCATCGGAGCGTCCCGATGGGCCGCGGTCGGTTGCGTACCGCGCGCAGTTGGCATGGTGCGAGCTGCGGGCAGGTCGTCCGCACGCCGCGGCCAAGCTCCTCGCCGAACTCGTGCCGGCGGCTGACCGTGGAGACAACGAGGACGAGAAGATGCGCGTCCACTGGTGGATGGCGGAGGCACTGCTCGCCATCGGGGATGCCGCCAAGGCGCGCCCCCACCTCACGCTCGCCCTCGCGCTGGTGCGCGAACGGGGCTACGCGCATTTCCTGCGGCAGCGCGCACGGGAGAACGGCGCGCCGCTGGTGGAAGCGCTGGCGCACGGGATCGAGGTCGACGCGTGCGCCGACGCGCTCGTCGAGGCAGGCCCGGGGACCGAGGATGCGCTGCTCGAGGTGGCGGACACCGCACCGGTTGCTGCCGCCGAGGCGGCGATCGCCGTGCTCGGCGAGACCGGCGGCGAAGCCAGTCGCGAGCGATTGCCGCAGATCGCGCGTCGGCGCCGCTCGCTGGCAGGCGCCGTCAAGACGAGCCTGTCGCATGTCGAATCCCGCACCCGTCGCGAAGCGGCGCCGGACGGAGCGCCGCTGCCACGACTGGTCCTCTTCGGCCCGCCTCGGCTCGAGATCGGAGGTCGCACCCTGCCGGCCTCGGCGTGGCGCGCCCAGCGTGCATTCCATGTGCTGTTGGTGTTGTCGCTGCGATTGCGTGGGGCGACGCGTGAGGAGTTGCTCGAGATGTTCTGGCCCGGCCGGCGCCTTGCCGCGGGCAAGCGCAACTTCCATCCGACTTTGTCGTATGTCCGAAGCGTGTTGCCGAGGCACAGCGAGCCCCCGCTGCTGCGCGAGGCCGAACTGTACCGACTCAATCCGGAGTATCCGTTGCAGTGCGATGTGTGGGAGTTCGAGAGCGAGCTCGAGGCGGCTCGACGCTCGAGCGATGATGCCGACCGGCTGCAGCATCTGGAGAACGCGCTGCGGCTGGCCGATCAGCCGGCGCTGGAAGGGATCTACGAAGCGTGGGCCGAAGAGGCTCAGCATCGCTTGCGCGATCGCGTCGAGACGGCGAGCCTGAGTGCAGGGCGGATCCGTCAGCGCGCGGATCAGGCCGAGGAAGCGCTCATCCACTTCCGGCGTGCGGCCGCGATCGACGAATTCCGCGAGTCGACCCGCGTGCATGTGGTGGAATGCCTCGTCGCCACCGGCAATCGCGCCGCGGCGATGGCCGAGATCGAGCGTGTGCGCACGATTCTGCGGAAGGAACTCGCCGTCGAGCCCCTGCCGGAGACCGCGGAAGGCTTCCGCCGCGCCCTCGCGGCTCCCGCTGTGGATTTGTTAAAGTCTCCTAAGTCGTTGCGCGCCTTTGAGTCACCCGGTTCTGTCAAGTCCGGCTCAAGCGGGAGGGGGTAGATTATGTCCCGTATGAATCCTCCTGAGATTCGTCTGTCGCAGCAGCCGTTCGATGACGCGCTCGGTCCGGTCCCCATGGGCCGCGCATGCGCCGCCGGGATGACCCTGTGCCTCGCGCTGCTGCTGGCGGGAGCAGGGGCCGCGTTCGGCGCATCCCAGCCGTTCATCTGGGATCAGGACGACGATGGCAAGGACGACCGCGTCGAGTCCGTGTATCTGCTCGGCTACGCCGCCTCGTTCGAGTATTCCGACACGACCAGCCGGCAGCGCATTGAAGTCACGCGCACTCCGGGTGGATTGGCGTTCGGCGTGTATGTGTTGTGGGATCACCGCCCGACCGAGAGCGACCTGCTCGCGTTGTCGTTGCTCGGCATGCCGACGCTCTCGCGCATCGAGGCGATTCCCGCGACGCGCTCGGTGGCGTCCTTCGCGCAGGTCGAAGCGGCAGCAGCGCTGCCTGGCGTGCAACGCGTCGAGGCGGTGCCCGTGCTCTATCCCGAACTGCGTGACGCGTCTGCCACGGTGGGCATGCGGGACGAGAGCGGGTTGGTGTTCCCGACCTGGGCGAGCGTGCTGCCCTCCGCGCAGGGGCACGGCGCAGTGGTCGCGTTCCTCGACACGGGCATCAACGACGCTCCCGATGGCGCCTATCCGGGCCACCAGTCGCTGCTCGGGCGCTGCCTCGGTGGCGCTTCGTTTTTGGGTCCGGACTCGCTCTCGCACACTCCGAAGTCGGGCTCGGTGAATCCGGTCGATCGCGGCGGGGAGGCGTCCAAGTCGCACGGCACGCATGTGGCGGCCATCGCGGTCGGGGCCGGGGGTGACGGAGGGTACGCACGCGGCATCGCACCGCAGGCGCGGTTCATCGATGTCAAAGTGCTCGACGACACCGGACATGGCGTTGCGGTCGCCGAGGCGATCGACTGGTGCATCGCGAATCGGAATCGCCCGTGGGCGGGCTCGGCTGCGGACGAGCATGGCATCGATGTGATCAACATGTCGCTCTCGAGCCCCGATGCGAGTGACGGGCAGGATCTGGCCTCGCGTCTGGCTTCGCGCGCAACCGAGCTGGGGATCGTGGTGGTCGCCTCCGCGGGTAACGATGGCAAGTCCGCGCATATTCCCTCGCCGGCTGGCGGTGACGGCGTGCTGGTGGTCGGGGCTTGGGACACGCGCCGCAGCGCGGCGCCGGGCGACGATGCCTGGCCCTCGTTCACGAACTCGGGCCCGCGTGCCGCCGATGGCGATGCGAACGCCCTCGACGAGTGCAAGCCGGACCTGCTCGCACCTGGCGTGGACATTCTTTCCGCCGATGGTGATCTGGCATCGGACGGCACGACTTGGCGTCGCCTGTCGGGGACGAGCATGGCCGCTGCGTTCGTCTCGGGCGCCGCTGCCCTGATGGTCGAGGCTGCTCCTTCGCTCGGCCCAGTCGGCATCGCCGAACGCCTGCGCGCCTGCGCCCAGAGGCCGCTGCCCGGTTCGCCGGTGGGCACTGCCGGGGCGGATGCGCGTTGGCGCTCGAGCCGAGGGTGTGGGTTGCTCGACATCCACGCTGCGCTGCTCGAGACCCTACAGCCCAACCGCTCACAGGTGCGTCGGCTCACGCTGGGCGTGACCCCCACGGCGGTGCTGGCGACGCTGTCCATGGGTCGCGAACGGGGCGCGGGTGCATTCGTGTTCGAGCGCGCGAACGATGTGGCGGGTGCGCCCGGCAGTTTCGCGCCCTTCGACTCGGTCACCGCAGCGGGCGACAGTTCGCTCGCCGATGCGACCAGCGTCACGCCCTACGCGCGGGCCTGGCTCGTGCCGCTGCCCGAAGCGGGCCAGCGCTTCTGGTACCGCGTGGCCTATACCGAGGGCGGCGTTCGCTGGGTGACCGCGGCGCAGCCGTGCACGAGCCCGGGTGGGCCGAGCGCCGCGACGGTGCACGCGACGATTGTGCATAACGCCTACGACTCGGACATCGAAGCCGTGCTGCAGATCGGCGGACCGGGAGCGGGAGGACCCCAGATCGCGCTGCCGGGCTCGTCTGCTGCCGTGGCGAGTGACTGGCTGAACGGTTCGAGTGCGACGGGCAACCAGGCTTGGAGCTTCCGGATCGAGGTTCCCGCAGGGGCCGCGGATGGGTTCCTGCCGCCCGATGCGACCCATCCAAGGCTCTTGCGCGTCAGCGACGCGGGTTCGCCGATCCGCAGTGGGCGGATCGCGGATTTCGAAGTGGTGTGGCACTCCGGCAGTGGCGATCAGGTCTTCGTCGGCGGGCGTGTGCCGACGCAGACGGTGGATGGCCGGACGGTCACAGTCGTGGTGCCCGAGGCCACTTTGGATGTGGCCCCGATCGCGGGTCGGTCTGGGCTGCGGCTGGGCCCGAATCCCATCCGGCCGGGCGGCATCGTTCGCTTTGCTTCGTCGGGTTCAGCCGAGGGCCGGGTGCGGGTGCTCGACCTCCTGGGTCGGGAAGTCGCGAGTGTTCCGCTCATGCCGGGCGGCTCCGGGTGGTCCGCGGATTGGTCCGCGCGTGATGCCCAGGGCCGCGACCTCTCGCCCGGCGTGTATCTGGCCAGGCTGGGGACCGGCCGGGCGACCAGATTGGTCGTGATCGGCCGGTAGTTCCAGCGGAGTCAGCGGAGGCAGCGAGGGCCACGGCCCGGGCGATGCACTCGTCCGGGCCGTGGTGCGTTCGGCCCCCTCCACCCCTCGTCAGGCCCCGCCTGCGCCGAGGGCCCCGGGCCTCCAGTCAAGTCCTGCTCAAGCCTCTCCATGGACTCTTCCCGCGTCGACCTTTCCTCAGGTCGACAGGCGCGGTGGGGAGGTTCGAGACCTTTGGGGGGATTGGCCTCCCGCCGCGCGAGGGATCCCAGAGGGCCACTTCAGCAACGCCGTCGATCGACGGCAGGAGGTCGCCGAGATGTCGCGCAATAACATGATCCGGGCCATGCTTCTGTGCGCAGTCTTCGCTCTCGCGGGGCACACCCCCGCGCGAGCCGCGTGGATGTGGGATGTGAACGGGGACAAGATCGATGACCGTATGCAACAGGTCGAGACCCTTGGCCCGAGCGCAGCGCGCGTCGATGGCTCGCCGACCGGCCGATTGCGCTTCGCGTTGGTGCCGGGCTCCTCGCCGTTCCGCTATGGGGTGTATGTCGGGTACGACCATCATCCGACCGACACGGACGCCGGCGTTCTGGCCGCGACCGGCGCGCCCGTGCAAGTGCGTTATGAGTCGATCGACTACATCCGCACCGAGATCACCTATGCCCAGGCCCAGGCGATCGCGGCACTGCCGGGAGTGCGGCGGGTCGAGACCATTCCGATCTTCTATGCGGTGAACGACAATGCCACGCGCGTCCTGCGCGCGCGCGAATCCGCGACGCACTTTCCGAGCGTATGGAAGGATCTCGGGTTCACGGGGCGTGGCGTCGTCGTGGCCATCATGGACACCGGTGTCAATGACGAAGCGAACGGATCCTACCCCGGCCATGAATCCTTGCGCGGCAAGTGGGTTGGAGGCGGGAACTTCTTCTCGGGCCAGCCTGCGTTGAACACGCCGCTCGAGTCGAGTGAGAATCCCCGCCATACCTTCGACCCGGAGCTGACCTACCACGGCACGCATGTCGCCGGCACGGCGATCGGCTCGGGAGGGCCGCAGGGCCTGCGTGGCAACAATGCCCCCGGCACATTCGCGGGTGTGGCGCCGGATGCGCGCTTGGTCGACTTGAAAGTGCTCTCGGACGCTGGCCTGGGCTTCGGCGCGGCGGACGGTATCGACTGGGCGATCCACCACCGCTTCGACACCTGGGGACTCACCGGCGAGGACGCGAGTTACCAGGGCATCGATGTGCTGAGTATGTCGCTTGGCGGCACGGACAACTCCGACGGCACCGACGCTTCGAGCGCTGCCGTCAACGCGGCGCATCGGGCCGGCATGGTGGTCTGCGTCGCGACCGGCAATGACGGCAAGACCAACTGGATGGCATCGCCCAGCGCCGCGGACTTCGCCTTGAGCGTCGGCGCATTCACCGACAACAACACGCTGGACCGTGGCGATGACTTCGTCTCGAGCTACAGCAATGAAGGCCCGCGGCTGGCCGACGGAGACGAGACCCGTTATGACGAGATGAAGCCGAGCGTGCTCGGCGACGGGACGGGCATCCTCTCAGCGCTCGGCGATCCCACCACCAATGGCGATCGCTACCATCACATCAACGGCACCAGCATGGCGACGCCGACCGTGGCCGGTGTGTGCGCGCTCATCCTGTCCGCGAACCCCGGGCTGAGCCCGGATCAAGTGCGACAGGTGATCCAGAACACCTCGGACCATCGCACGGATCGCGGCAAGCAGCCGGCCAGCGCCTCGGACCCCTTCAGGCTCGACCCCAACTACCACCCGTCGTGGGGATGGGGCGAAGTGGACGCCTACGCGGCGGTCAAAGAGGCGCTGAACGCAGCGACCACGCAGGTGGTGCGGATCTCGGCGACCCCGCAGCGCGCACCCGATGCGATCCGGATCGACTGGACAAGCCAGCGCGAAGTCGATTTGTTCCGCTACGAGATCGAGCGCGCGGTGGATGCTGGCGGCGCGCCCGGCGAGTTCGCGGTCGTCGCGAATGTGATGCCGAGCGGATCGAACGCGGAGATCCTTGGTCGCTCCAATCGTCATCCCTACTCGTGGACCGATAACGGCCCGGGGCTCGACCCGGCACAGACCTATTGGTACCGAGTGGGCTGGCGGGATTTCCACGATGTGCATCACTCGGAGCCGCCGCTGCGGGCGCGCCTCGCGGATAGCCCGGTCGTGGCACGGGTGAAGTTCTCCTGGACACATAACTACTCCGATGGCGATCTGGTCGTGAAATATGGCAGCGCGGTACACCCCGACCAACCGGCGTGGATGCGATATGCGCCCGGCGCGCCGGCCGCGGACTCGTTCAAGACGGTGACCGGCGTCGCGACTTCGGGGACCAAGCGCTACTTCTTCCATTTCGATCTGACCGCTGCGGATCTCGTCACGCAGTACCTGCCGCCTTCCGCCGCCAATCCCTGGTTCCTCTCGGTGCGGGAGGGTGGCTATGTGAACACGAACGGCAAGGTGGACGACTTCTCGGTCACCATGTTCGATGGTCCGACGAGCACGGTGTTCGCTTCGCCCCAGACCACGACTCAGACCGTCGAGAAGCAGGAGACGGTCTTCTGGGTCCCGCTCGACCCGGCGACGACACCGGATCATTCGCCCGTGCTCGAGGCGATCGGTCCCAAGCGTGTGGCCGAAGGGCTGACGCTCCAGTTCACCGCGCGCGCGAGCGACCCCGATGGCGATGTCACCAGCCTGAGTGCCGCGAACCTGCCCGCCGGTGCGACCTTCAACCCATCGACCGGCGAGCTGCGTTGGACGCCGACCTATGCGCAGGCTGGCACCTACTCGTTCACGCTCAGCTGCAGCAGCGGTCAGCTGTTGCCAAAATCGGATTCCGAAGTGGTGACCGTCACGGTCACCGACCGCGCACCGGGTTCGAATCTGCCCCCGGCCTTCGATCCGATCGGCGACCACGAGGGTCAGACCGAACAGATCCTGTCGTTCCAGGTCACGGCCCGCGACCCGGAGTCCCAGACCGTCACCTTCTCGGTGCTGGGCGCGCTTCCGGCCTACTCCAGCTTCGACGGTTCGACGGGGGTGTTCCGCTGGCAGCCAGTGGTCACGCAGGTGGGTACGCACCGCTTGCACTTCATCGCGACCGATGCACAGGGGGCCACGGACGAGGAGTTGGTGGTGCTGACCATCTCGGAGACGGGAGTCGGGCCGGCGCCACCGCTGCCGTGCGAGGCGAGCCCGTTCCGTCACGAAGGGATCGCGGGGCCGGGCACCGATCCAGGGGACAAGAGCGTCTCGTATGTCGGATTCGATGTGAACGCGACGATCCAGCGCATCCAGGGGGCGCTGTCCTTCTCGTTGGCGCCTGTCCGCGATCTGGATTTCTACCTGCTCGACGCGGATTCGAATGTGGTGCAGTCGTCGGCCAGCACCGACATGCCGGAGGTGATCACTTACAACACGCCTTCGGCGGGCCACTACATCTGGAAGGTCGTGTCGTTCACCAACCCCGACACCGCACAGTTCAGCATCGACCAAGCCACCTGTCTCGCGACTTCGGCGGGAGTGGAGAGCAGCACGCCGGGGCTGTCGTTCTCACCCGCATCCCCGAATCCGGCGACGCGACAGACCACGCTGGCCTTCTCGCTGCCACAGGCGGGTGGCGTGACGATGCGCGTGCACGATGTGGCAGGGCGGACCGTGCGCATGTTGTACAGCGGGTGGACGGCGGCCGGATCGCATCGCGTCAGCTGGGACCGGCGCAATGACCGGGGCGAACGCGTGTCCTCGGGCCTGTACTTCGTTCGGCTCGAAGCGGCCGGCCGGAGTCTTGGGCAGAAGGTCATCCTGATCCAGTAGTTGCAGGGGAGCGGCACACCCGCACGGTGCGCCGCTCCGTTGTCATTCGGTCATGACCGGGAGTGTTCCTGGCTCGGCGAGCCCGGAAGTCCAGCCGTCGCCGGGGGCCCCCGGTCCCTTCCACCACGATGCGACCTGATCGAGCGTCGCAAAGGAGGTTCATCACCATGCCCACGCCCCGCCAACCCGCGCCGCAGTTCCACGACCTCTGCTGGATCCCCGCCCTGCTTCTCGCGGCCGTTCTCGCCACGCCCGCACAGGCCTATGAGGACCTCGACGCGAACCGGATCGACGACCGGATCGATGCAGTGCACGCGAACGGTTGGAACTTCGCGTTCGTGGATCAGAGCCCGTCGAAACGCATGCGGATCGGAGTCGAGAATCCGGGCAACGAGGTCTTCGCCATCTATGTGGCGTACGACCATCGGCCCGGCGCGCTTGATGAGTCCCTGCTCCGGGCGACCGGCGTGACCATGGCATGGCCGTTCATGAATGTGGATGTCATCGAATCGCGTGCGACTTTTGCGCAGGTCGCGGCCGTCCTGTTGCTGCCCGGCGTCACGCGCGTGGAAGCCGTGCCCGTGGACTACGCATTCAATCACTACGGTTCGCGGGTGGTGCGAGCGCGCGATTCGCGCGGCCTGTCCGCGGCGGAGAATGGTGTGCTGTTCCCCAGCGTTGGCGCGAACCTCGGGCTCGATGGTACGGGCATCGTGGTCGCGATCCTCGACACGGGTGTCAACGACGATGTGGATCAGGTGAACGCAGGCTATCCCGGCCACGAGAGCCTTCGTGGGAAGTTCCTTGGGGGTGGCGAGTTCTGGTGTGGACAGGCGGCGTGTGCAACACCGGTGGCGGGGAGCACGAATCCCCAGGACCACGGCAGCGAGGCGTCGAGCTATCACGCCACGCATGTCGCGGGGACGATCATGGGGACAGGCGGGCCGGGCGGATTCTTCGCCGGTGTCGCCCCCGCCGCCCGATTGGTGGACTGCAAGGTGCTCTCGGATGCCGGCGCGAGTGTGGGCGGATCGAATCGCGGCGTCGACTGGGTGATCTCGAATCGGAACCGGTTGTGGGCGGGCCTACCGGTGGGGAGTATCTGGCAGGGCATCGATGTGGTGAGCATGTCGCTGGGCTCCACGGAATGCGCAGGCGGGAGCGGCACCAGCACGGGCACGGGCTCGGCACTCATCAATACGGCGGTGGACGCTGGCCTCGTCATGGTCATCGCCACAGGCAACGATGCCTCGGTCGAGTGCATCGCCTCGCCGGCGGCGGCGGACAAGTCCATCGCCGTCGGGGCGTCAACTCACAATCGCACGCTCGATCGTGGCGATGATCGGGTGACGGACTTCTCGAATGAGGGGCCGCGCGACGATGACGGCGACGCGGACCACTTCGACGAAATGAAGCCCAGCGTCGTGGCTCCGGGCGCCGGCATCATCTCGGCGTTCGGCGATCCGACGACCGACGGGACCGCCTATCAACAGCTTTCCGGAACCAGCATGGCGACGCCGCATGTCTCCGGGTGCGCGGCGCTCGTGCTGCAGGCCAACGCCGGGTTGTCGCCCCTGCAGGTGCGCTCGATCCTCCAGAACACCGCCGAACACAATGTCCCGACGCTCAAGGTGGCGGGTGACCGTGGGCAGGACCCGTTCGGTTTGGACCCGAACTATGATCCCAGCTGTGGATGGGGCCTGGTGGATGTCTACGCGGCATGCAAAGAGGCGTTGAACAGTGTCTCGGGTGTGCAGGTCGTGAAGCTCCGGGCGGTGGCGAATCCCGCCTCCGCGCGCATCGACTTCACCTGGATCACGCAGCGCGAGTACCCCTTCCAAGGCTTCCGCGTGTACCGCGCCCCCAATGTGAACAATGCCCCCGGTGCATTCACGCTGCTGAATGCCGCGCTCATTCCGGGTGCGGGGCATACGGGAGTTGCGGGGGTGAGCAACCGCACTCCCTATGTCCATGTGGATGCCGACCCCTCGTTGGTGCTCGGCCAGTCGTACTGGTACCGCGTGGATTGGGTGGACTTGAGCGGGGTCGCTCACGCCGAGCCGCCCGTGGAGGTGGCGTACGGAACGCTCGCTCGCGTCGCGACAGCGTTCTACCAACTGGTGCACAACGCGGTCGACAATGACCTCACCGTCCGAGTGGGTTCGGATTACGGCCGCACGATCGGCAGCTTGGGCGGCGCCGACATGGAAGTGCTTGGACCAGGCGAGAAGGCGCAGGACAGCGTCCGGGTCATCCTGCCGGCAGGTGTCCCCCCGAACACCGGGTCCTCCGCGCTCGGCACGCTCGAGCATTTCTGGTCCGTCGGTTTCCGCCAAGGAGATGCTGCCGAGGGCTTCCTGCCGCCCAGCTTCGGGACGCCATGGTTCCTGAGCGTTTCGGACGGCGGATATGTGAACCGCACTGGCCGCGCCTCGGCCTTCTCGATCTTCGTGAATGACTCACCGGGAAGCGCGAGCGGCACCACCTATGTGACGGACCACACGCCGCTGCCGGCGCCATTCGTCGAGGGCGGTGTGGTGCCCACAACGCTCTGGATCCCGGAGCAGCGCACCACCGATGTTGGCGCAGCGCGTCTGGCCGCAACCGTCGCCGGCGACATCGTCGAGATTGATTTCGCGCTGACGCAGGCCAACGCGGGTGCGAGTGCTCGCATCCTGCGCTCTACCTCGGAGGAGTTCTCGAGCTGCGCGCTGATCACGCCCGAGTCACTTCCTATCGGCGAGGGCGGACTCCATTTCGAGGATCGCGAGACCGAGCCGGGCCTGACCTACTGGTACTGGGTCGAGGTGCGCACCGCCACGGGGAGCACCTTCATGAACGGACCGGTCAGCGTGACGACTTCCTCCGCGCTCACGGCCACCTTCGCGCGGGCACCCCAGCCCAACCCGATGCGCGCCGCGGGGGCGCTCCGCTTCATCGTGGGCGCGGATGCTGCGGTCGGAGGCTCGGCCGATGTGGTCGTGACATTGCACGATGTGAACGGCCGCGCGGTGCGCGAGCTGGTCCACGAGCGCATGGGGGTTGG
>JANLOU010000551.1:0-11634 GCA_031366735.1 Candidatus Eiseniibacteriota bacterium | reverse complement strand
GGTGGCGAAGTGCCACTGGTGCGGACGCGTCTCCGCCAATCGGCGGAAGAAGTCCATGTAGCGTGGCTGCCCCACACCCAGCACCACGAACCGCGCAGGCAGGTCGCAGAGTTCCTGCTCTGCTGGCTCGAACAGGTCGAGCCCCTTCTGCTCCACCAGACGCGAGACCAACCCCACGATCGGCCACTCGGGCTCGATCGGGAATCCACACGCCAGCGCCAGCGCCCGTCCCGCCGCAGCCTTACCCGTGAGATTCTCGCGCGAGTAGTGCGTATCGAGGTAGCGGTCGGTGGCGGGATCCCAGACGGAATCATCGATCCCGTTCAGGATCCCACGCACATCGCCGCTTCGCTTGCGCAACACCCCTTCGAGTCCGTAACCGTATTCACCGCTGGACTGGATCTCGCGCGCGTAGGTGGGGCTGACCGTGCTGATGAGATCCGAGAACACCAACCCCACCTTCATGAAGTTGACGCGGTTCCAGTATTCGAATGGGCTCTGGGGAAAGAACACTTCGCGCGGGAACCCCGCCACACTCAGCACCCACGGGTCCACGATGCCCTGATAGCCCAGATTGTGGATGGTGAAGACGGTCGCCATCTTGTTGAACAACGGCTCGTCGGCCTCGTGCGTGCGCACGAAACAAGGCGCCCATGCGGCCTGTTGGTCGTGCGCATGCAACACATCGAAGTGCTCGCCGAATCCCTTGAGTCCCTCGACCGCAGCCCGGCAGAAGAACAGGAAGCGCTCGGCGTTGTCGGGATAGCCTTCTCGTGTGACCGGATCGTCATAGAAGCCCGCGCGCTGGAAGAACCGGCGGTCGCCGGCATGATCGACCATCAACACCCGCTGCTCACCGCGAGGGTCCTCGGCCAGCGTGAACTGCGCCGGCTCCTGCCCAACACCCCACGGCACGCGCGCGCGCCCCAGATCGTGCGTCCGCCAATCCTGCGGCAGGACGATGTCGCGATAGCGCGGAATCACCACCAACACGCGATGCCCGCGGCGCGTCTGTTCCAGTGCCAAGGCTGCGACAACATCCCCGAGCCCCCCCACCTTGGCGAGCGGAGCCATCTCGCTCGCGAGGTGGACGATGTTCAAAGGCTTCATTGGCATCCGCCCTCTAAGCGAGGGCGACGATCTCACGCAGATACTGCGCGGCATCCTCGGGCGGCGTCGGATTGATATAGAACCCCGAGCCCAACTCGAAGCCAGCGACCCGCGTGAGTTTCGGCATGATCTCGAGGTGCCAGTGGAAATACGGCAGATCGTCCTCGCCGAGCGGCGCGGTGTGGAGCACGAAGTTATACGGCGGCGAGTCGAGCGCCACATTCAGTCGCTGCAGCGTGTCCTTGAGGATCCGGGCGAGGTCGAGGAACTCCGCGGCGTCGTCAATCGTATGGAAGGACGAACGATGCTTGCGCGGCAGGATCCAGGTCTCGAACGGAAAGCGCGATGCGAACGGCGCGATCGCCGCGTATCGGCTGGTCGTGCTCACGACGCGTCGACCATTGCCCTCGGCCAACTCCTGGTCGAGGATATCCGTGAACACGCAACGCTCCTTCAGCTGGTAGTAGGCTTTCGCCCCGTCCAGTTCCTCCTGCACCATGCGAGGGATGATGGGCGTGGCGATGATCTGGCTGTGCGAGTGCGCGAGCGTTGCGCCGGCGCCGGCGCCGTGGTTCTTGAAGACGAGCACATAGCGCAGACGGGGATCCTTCTTCAGATCCAACATTCGCTCGCGATAGGCCATCAGGACCTGCTGGATCTGCTCCACCGGCATGTCCGCCAACTGGAGGTCGGGATCCGGGCCCTCGATCACCACTTCGTGCGCGCCGACGCCGTTCATCTTGTCGTAGACGCCATCCCCACGGCGATCGAGCTGCCCCTCGACCTCGAGCGCCGGGAACTTGTTGGGCACGACCCGGACCTGCCAGCCCGGCGTGTTGGGCTTGCCACCCCCTGGGCGGACCGCATACACCTCCGGCGGGGTCATGTCCTCGCGGCCCAGCGCGAAGGGCGAGAACGCCTGCGATGGCGGCAGAGTCTCGGGCACGAAGTTGGAGGGGCGGCGGCTGCGTTCGGTGGAGATGATCACCCACCGACCCACGACAGGGTCCTTGCGAAGCTCAGGCATGTGCCGTCCTTGCGAGTTGCATCCCGGTACACCGGAACTCCCGTGGTGATCTCTGGATCCGGGAGGAGTCTAGAGAGCCGACTTGCGCAGGGTCAAGACGCTCGTCCCTGCTGTGGCAGCGAGCGTTCATCCCCGCGAGGTCATCGGCCGCCTTTCTGAAGCGGTCGAGGCGAAAAGGGCGCGGCTGGCGGCCTCGTCGGCCGGTTGCAGCGTACGGCCACGGCGCGACAGGACGATCCGCGCAGTGGCGAGGAACTTCGTGAGATCGTGATCCACAGTGCTCTCGCCGTCCCACCACGCGAATGCGGGGAGGGACTTGGGGACGAATCGCCCGCCCCCGAAGAGGTTGGCCCCCACACCGATGCTGGCTCCACTGGGGAGCAGCGTGCCGATTCCGGCTTTGACATGCGCTCCGATCAACGCGCCCACCTTGGAGCTGCCGCTGTCGATCTGCACACCGTCCACCCAGAGCCGGACCGGACCGTAGTTGTTCTTCAGATCACTGGTGGTGGTCATGGCCCCCAGGTTCACCCACTCGCCCACGATGCTGTGGCCGATGAAGCCGTGGTGACGCTTGGTGCCGTAGCCCTGCCACAGGCTCGCCTCGACCTCCCCCGCCACTCGGCACTCGGGCCCGAATGTGGAGCCCGAGATCGATCCGCCGAGCAATTGCGTGCCGGCCCCGACCACACACGGTCCGCTCACGAGTGTGTGCGGCGCGATGCGCGCGCCTCGGCCCACATGGATCGGCCCATGCGAGGCATCGAGGACCGCGTAGGGACCGACCGTCGCGCCGACCTCGACACGGATGTGGGCCGCGGACTCCAGGCATGCCAGCCGATGGACTTCGCCCTCGAGCGCCGGCGTCATATCCGCCAGATCCGAGCGGATCGCCGCTTCATTCCACGCGATCATGTCCCAGGGGTACCGGATGAAGGGTGCGTCCACGACCAACGCCGGCAGACCCAGCGAGAGCAGGACGGTCTCGAAGTCCTCACCCCGGCCCAGCCCGGAACGCAGCATGGCCAGCGGCAGGCGCGCGCCCGCGATGCGCCCGTCGCCCAGGAAGAGCGCTGGCGCGCGTTGCGCCATCACGGCGGGCAGCCAAGGTCCGGGCAACGCGGCGGCGTTGATCACCACCGCCTCATCGTCGGCGCCGATGCTGGAGGTATCCTGCACTGGCGCGTGGTGCCAGAGCGGCAGCACGGCGGCACGGGCCTCGATCGCGAAAAGTGGCAACTGTGTCGCCTTCAGCCAGCGTCGCGTCAGGTCACTCGAGCCGAACGCCAGCGCGGGCACGGGCGCCAGATCCGTGAGCGGCCGCAACATGCGCCAGTGGCGATCCTCGTACAGCACCAACCGCTGCTTCATCGGCGCGGCCCCTGATCGCGCACCAGGAAGACACCGCGGAATCCCGAGGCCACCGCGCGGTCACGCAGCGCTTCGGCTGCGACACGCTGCAGGCAGGGGCCGCTGCGCACCTTGAAGCGCCCCGCCTCGGGGACGATCACCATCGGGACCAACAAGAGCGAGCGAGCCGCGGACTGCATGGCGACGGCCTTCTCGCGCTCGAGCGGTGCAGCGACCTGGACTCGCCAGCAGGTGTCTGGCTCCGCCGCATCGGGCGCCGAGACTGGCGGCGGCGCAGGATCCGGGCTGGGCGGGGTCCCCAAGGGCCGCGTCGAAATGGGCACTGGAACAGGCTCCGCCGTGGCGCGCAGGGAATCGTATGCGGATCTGGGCGCGAAGATCGGAACGCCACTGTCGCGCGGGGCAGGGACGGGGGGAACCGAGGTGCTCGGAAGCGGCGCCGCCGGTACGGGGGACGGGACCCTCGCAGGCGGTTCCACCGACTCGGCTGTCGTGAGTGGCTCGGGGATGCTACCGAGCACGGCGAGCGCATCCTGCGACGGCAACGAATCGACCCGTGCCGCAGTGCTGCCGGAAGCCGGGCGAATCGTCGGGGTGGTGGTGCTCGCACTCGGCGGTGGCGAGGCGGGCACCGGCATCGGGACCTGCGCGGCGCAGCCTGCGGCGAACACCGCGAGGAGTGCCAGCAGGAAGCGCGGGAGCCGGCGCAACCTCCGGCCCCTCACTTCGATCCCCGCGCGCGCACGACTTCGCTGACACGGCGCACCTGTTCGGAGCGCTCCAACGGGCACGCCAGCGTGGCCCCATTCACATTCACGACCACCGTGTCGGTCAGGCCCATGGCAGCGGCCGTTCCGCCCTCGCCCACGACGACGCACCCATCGCAATCCACCAGCACGGCATCCCCGAACGCCACATTGCCTCGCTCATCGCGCGGCTGGCGGCGGGCCCACGCGCCCCAGCTCCCAAGATCATCCCAGTCGAACGTGGCCTCGATCATGACGGTGTTGGGTGCATGCTCCAGCACGGCGTAATCCACGGAGATCGACTCGAGCGGCGGGAATCGGTCGCGCAGCGATTGCTCGAACGCGCGTTCGTCCGCAGGGGTGAACGACAACGGGCGCAGTGCGGCGCTGATAGCGGGGTGGCGCACGCCAAGGGCATCGAAGAACGCCCGGCGCTGCCACACGAACATGCCGCTGTTCCACGCATAGCCGCCGGAGGCCAACCAACCTGCAGCGGTTTCGCGGCTTGGCTTCTCGGTGAAGCGAGCCACGCGGCAGAGCCGCTCGCCCAACTCCACGCCGCGCTGGATATACCCGAAGTTGGGATCCGGCTGGGTCGGGGGGATTCCGAACGTGACCAACACGGGATCGCGCTCGGCCACCTCGAATGCTCGCGCGCAGTCCCGCGCGAATGCGGCTTCGTCCTCGATGCCATGGTCGGCGGGCAGCACGGCGAAGGCGTCCGTTTCGGCGAAGAATGCCGCCGCCGCCGCGATGGCCGGGGCGGTATTGCGCATGACGGGCTCACCCACGACGATCGCGCCGGGACACTCGCGGCGACACGCATCGACCAGCGACTCGGCTGTCATGACCACAACGCGCTCGGGCGAGGTGATCCGCAGGGCGCGTTCGAACGTGGCCGCCAACAGGGTCCGGCCGCGCGCAGCCAAGGGCAGCAACTGCTTGGGACGCGCGGGTGTGCTCCAGGGCCAGAAACGCTCACCGCGTCCGCCGGCCAGGATCAGTACTCCGCGAGAGGGGGCGCTGGGAGTCATAGGACCGGAAGGGTTAGCACAGGCCAGCGGTTCGCGTCACGCCTTCCCCCCCGCCACTTCGCGGTACAGCTGCGCGGTGGCCTCTGCGACATTCTCCCAGGAATAGTGCTGCAGGATGTGCTTGCGCGCGCGATCGCCATAGCTGGCAACCTCCTCGGGATGCGCGATGAGTCGTTCCAGTTTGGACTGCAGATCGTCCACATCCTTGCTGCGGAAGCTGACGGCGCACTCCTCGGCCACCTCCATGTTCTCGGGGATATCCGAGACCAGGACGCACCGACCGTAGGACAACGCCTCGAGCAATGCGATCGAGAGTCCTTCCATGGTGGACGGCTGGACCACGCAATAGGCGTTGCTCCAGAGCTCGTCGAGCGCCTCGCCGAAAACATAGTCGAGCAGCCGGATGCGCGGACTCTCGTAACGCTTGAGGATATCGACATAACTCTGCGAGAACGAAAGGCCGCCCACCAGCGCGAGCGTCATGTCGGTATCGATACGGGAGAACGCCTCGCACAGGTAATGCACGCCTTTTTCCGGCACCAGGCGGCCCACGAACAGGACATACTTGCCGGGTGTCAGGCCCAACTGGAGGATCTTCTTCGGGCTGCGAGGTTGCGGCAGGTTGGTGCCGTTGGGAATGAACACCGTGTCGGCGCCATGCTGCGTCCGAAAGTGTTCGCGGAGCGTCTTACTGACCACGATCGTGCGATCGGGGAATGTGACCGCCGGCCGCTCGCAACGCTGCAGGAACCAGCGCGCGAAGCGCCCCCACTTCTCGCGCTGCCAGTCCAGACCGTGCACGGTGACGACGGTCTTCGACCCGGTCAGGCGCGGCAGCGCGGCGAACAACGCGGGGCCCAACGCGTGGAAGTGCACGATATCGTATTCGCGCAGCATGGATTCCAGCGTCGCCCAGGTGACATGCGTGATCGCATCGAGATGCTTGGTATGGATGCTGGGGCGCCGCAACAGTTTCACGCCGTGGTAGGAGGCCCCGGCGGGGGTATAGTAAAAACGGCAGAAGACATCGACATCGATCCCCTTGGGCACCAGTCGACGGGCGATCTCGTCCACATGCCGCTCGATGCCGCCGTAGGTGGCCGGGATGCCTTTCTGCCCGATCATCGCGACGCGCATCAGGCAGCTCCTCGTTGCGTGGCGGCGCGCTGGGATAGTCGCGCCTCGTAGAGCTCCCCAAGCTTCGCACCCAGCCGTCCCCAAGCATACTCGCCGAGCGCCTCGGGCGCTTCCTCGCCGCGCGCGCTCCAGCCGCTGGGCCGGCTGCGCAGCGCATCTGCAAGGTTCTCGGGCCCCGTCACGATGCAATGCGAGGCGAGCGGACCATAGCCACGCATGCCGAAAGGGGTGGTCACCACCGCGAGCCCCGCCGCGAGATAGGCGGGCACTTTCACATTGCTCCCACCCCCGCTGGTCACGGGATTGATCCCCGCGTCCGCCGCGTGCAGCAGTGGCGCGAGGTCCGGCACCTCGCCCACCACGCGCAACCACGCCTCCTGCGTGTGCGGCAGTGAACGACCCACCGAACCCACGACGAGCAGATGGACGCCATCTTGCGCCAGCGCGGGCATCACGCGTCGCACCAGATGCGCGAGCGCCTCGCGATTGGGCCCCCAGTCCGCACCAACGAATGCGACCACATAGGCATCCTCGCGCACCCCGATCGCCACCCGGGCGCGAGTTCGCTCCTGTGGCGTGGGGTCGTGCAGCAGGGTCTCGTCATAGCCATTCGGCACCACGGCAACGGAGGCCTCGGGCACCCCGTACAACTCGCGCATGCGGGCGGCGTCCTCCTCGCTACAGGTGACGGTGAGATGGGCGTCGCGGACCGCAGCGCCTTCGAGTGCTCGCAGGCGTTCGGCCCAATAGGCCCGACGCCACACCCGCAGTTTGCCTTCCACGAATCGGTCATATTCCACATTCTGCGAGGTATGGACCTTGAGTGGCGCGGCGCTCGATGGCAGCAGGCCTGCCAGATTCAGGTCGCACGCCAGCACATCGCCGGGCTCGCCGAGCGCGGAGCGGTAACGCGCAGCGTTCGCACGGTGCCCGCGAGCCGCGGTGAACAGCGGCGCCAGTCCCATGCGCTCGAGCCGCCAGGCCACGCTGGTATGCCATGCCCGGCGACGCAGGAGTTCGACCCCCGCAACCGACTCGGACGCGGCAGCGGTGTTGCGATTCGGCACCAGGCACAGCATGCGCACACGGTGGCGCGCTGCGAGCCCACGGGCCAGGCCGAACAGACGCTGCGCCCCGCCGGAGCGCGGTGGGTGGATGTCATCGTCGACAACGCCCTGCACGATCACGCGGCCTCCCGGTGCAGCGCTGAGCGTTCTCGGCGCTGGGCGAAGCCCACGACCATCCCGGCGGCATTCACGCTCCACATGAGCAACGAGTGCGCCGCGAGGCGCGGGCTGCGTTTGCGCACGGTGAGCGCAACGAACACGGTGATCGCCGCCCCGAACCACAGGGCCGCGTGCCCCGTGACCGCGAGTACGGGTAGCAACAACCAGAAAATCAGGGTGCCGAAGTAGAGCCGCTGGCGACGCAGGTGCTCGGTGAAGCCGGGGCGACCGATGGACATCCGCAACACCTGCCCTTGTCCGAAACAAAGCCCGCTTCGCCAGCGCCGTCCGATCTCGGCAAAGCTGGGACGCGGCCCGCTCCAGTGCCGCCCGGCGCGAGGGCCGATGCTGCGCAGGACGAATCCTGCCCGGCGCAGCCGCAGTCCCAACTCGAAATCCTCCTCGCTCGAGAGGCCCGGCTCATAACCACCCACCTGTTCGAGCGCATCGCGGCGGTAGAGCGCGAGCGTGGCGAGATAGTCGCAGTCGTGGTCGGTGTCGCCCACCCGATACATATCGTGTGAGCCGGCTCGCTCCTGCGATCCGTCCACGAACCATTCCTCGAGCCGCCCCCACAACCCCGCGACTTGCGGCGCCCCGGCAAGGCTTTCCAGCGCGCGGTCGAGCCATGGCCGATCGACCTCGACATCCGCATCCACGAACAGCACCCACGCGCCCCCGCTGACCGCGAAGCCCGCGTTGCGGGCCGCCCCGGGCGTGAGCGGGCCGGCCTCGGCTGCCAGCGCAGGCCGCACGACCTGCCAGTTCCCAGAGAGCACAGGCAGCTTCGAGGCGTCGCCCGGCGCGCTCAGCACGAGTGCGCCACGCCACTCACGGCCCGCGAGCGCGCGCTCGAGCGCTGCAATGGTCCGGGGCAGGAATCGTTCCTGCCGGTAGCACGGAATCACCACACCGAGCGTCATCGCGGTCCCCTGCCCCGAACTCGGCTCTCGCGCGGAGTCACCTGCGCCAGCCCCAGCACCTCATCGTAAACAGCTTCGAAGCCTTCCACGACGGCTTGCCAAGTGTATTCGCTCAGCACGCGCTCAGCGCCGGCGCGGCCCAGCAGCGTGGCTCGGTCGGTCCTGCGATGATAGAGCTCGAGCGCATCCGCCATCGCGATGGCATCATTGGGTGGCACGAGTTGTCCATGCTCTCCGTGCACGATCACTTCGGGAATCCCGCCCACCGTGGTCGCCACGATCGGCCGCGCGCGCGCCATGGCTTCCAGCAGGGCCAAGGGCATACCCTCCCACAGGGACGGCAACACGACCGCGTCGGCCGCCGCGAACAATGGGCCCACATCCTCGAGTTGCCCCAGGAACCGGATCTTCTGAGCCAGCCCCAACTCCTGCGCGCGTTGCTCGAGCGCGCCGCGCAGCGCGCCGTCCCCGGCGACCGCGAGCGTGAAGTCCAGCCCGCGTTTCCACACTTCGGCCAACGCGTCGAACAGCACGCCATGGCCTTTCTGTGATTCGAGTCTCCCCGCGACCACCCAGAGCGGGCGGATGAGCGACGCGTGGAAGCGCTCGCGCCACGCTCTTGCGGGCGCTTGCTCCTGCCCTTCGTCCGGCGTCTCAGCGCCATTGGGCACCACCCGCACACGGTCGCGCGAGACGCCGTAGTCCTCGACCAGCATGCTCGCAATGGCGCCGCACACGGCTGTCACGGCGTCGGCGCGCTCCAGTTCGAAACGCTTGAGTGCGCGTTGACCCCCGGAATGGGAACTGCCCACGAGGTGTTCCGTCACGATCAGGTGGGGAACCCCGGCAGCCCGGGCGAGCATGGCGAGGTAGCGGTCGGCAGCCGGCCAGACATGGTGGACATGCATGAGCGTGGGCCGCAAAGCGCGCAGCTTGCGCCAGGTCGCGAGCATGCCCTTCCAGTCCCACCGCGAGTCGACTTCCTCGAGCCGGCTCACGCGCAGGCCAGCCGCAGTCAGGGCCGTTGCGAACTCGTCGATGGCAGGCGATGGGCTCAGCCAGACATGCACGGCGAAGCGCGCCTTGGGCAGGCGCGTGGCCAACTCCCAGACCACCCGCTCCGTGCCACCCACGCTCTTGCCGCTCTCGACGAGCAGCACGGTCAGGCGTTGGTCTTCGGTCCGCATGTCAGTTGCTCGTACGCTCGGATGAGCTCACCTGCATTGTGCTCCCACGCCATCCGCGTGAGGAATCGCTCGCGATTGTACGCGCCCATCGCAGCGCGGCGCGCGGGGTCGTCCAGCAGCGCCACGATGGACGAGGCGAGATCATGGACATCGTCCGCCTGCGCGTACACCGCGCCCTCGCCCGCGGAATATCGATGCTCTCTCAGGTCGTAGCACACGACGGGTTTCGCGCACGCCATGTATTCCAACACTTTGTTCATGGTGCTCACGTCGTTGAGCGGATTCTTGGGATCCGGGCTGACGCATACATCCGCAGTCGCGAGGACGCGCTCGACTTCAGCGTCGGGAACCCGGCCCGTGAATACGCACAGATCGTCCAGCCCCAACTCGTGCGTCAGTGCCTTGAGATCCTCGAACGAATCACCCGCGCCGATGAGCGTGAAAGTCACATCGCTCCGGCGCAGTTGCTTCACGATGATGTCGGCCGCGCGCACCAGATGGTCCACGCCGTCCTGGGGCGCCATGACTCCGAGATACGCGACCAGGAACGGCTTGCCCCGCTTGAGCTCAGGCGAGGGTTCGCGCACCGTCGCAAAGCGCTGGTGACTGGGTCCGCTGCGCACCACATGCACCACGGCAGGCGACTTGCCGCCACGGCCGATCGCGACCTGGCGGTACGACTCGTTGGTGCTGATCACCATGTCGGCGGTCGCGAACTGCATCCGCTCGAGCCAGCCGAGCACGCGGTGCAGCAACGAACCTGCTTTCTGCTCGCCGAAGCGTGACAGGTAGAGCTCGGGGCACAGGTCGTGGTGGTCGAATACGAACTTCTTGCCGAACGGTTTGAACAGGATTGCAATCGCCCAGAAGGTGTCCGGGGGATTGGCGCTATGGATCACATCGAAGCCTTGCCGCGCGAGCACGGTGATCGTGAGTCGCAGCGTGTGCAGCCAACAGTAGAGGAACTCCCACGCGTAGGAGACGAACCCCGTGGCGAGCGGCGGCGCCGGGTAGCGGTACAGATGGATACCCTGGATCTCCTCGTAGGCTTCGGTCCCGCCATCGCCCATGGGACAGATCGCCGAAACCGAGTAGCCCGCACTCTTGAGCGCGTTCAACTCCATCCACACACGCCGATCGAATGGCAGCGTGAGATTCTGGGAGAGGTGCAGCACGCTACCAAGCGAGGCCATGGTACTCCCCGTGGACCACGCTCTGCCGACTCACGGCCGCGACCAGATCGACCAGCACCTGCCCCGGCTTGAGTCTGGGGCCGATCAGCTTGTACGCAGCATTGCGATTGCCCACCACGATCACTTCACTCTCGGCCAGCACGGCTTCGAGATCGGTGCGCATGCGTTCGGGCAGATACGGGACTTCGTCCTCGACGAAGCGCCGGTTCGCGCCCAGGACGCGCTCCATGTCGATGTTCGGATCGTGCAACAACACCGAATAGCCCTTGCCCACCAGCGTCCCGATGACCCTCAGGATGGGACTCTCGCGCAGGTCGTCCGTGCCGGCCTTGAAGGACAATCCCAGGAAACCGAGTTTGCGTTTCTTGTGGCGCTCGATCAGGTGGATGGCCTCCTCCACATGCACATCGTTCGAGCGCATGATGCTCGACAGCACCGGCAGGTCGAGCGCGTGCTGGCGGGCGCGGCTGTTGATGGCGCGCAGGTCCTTGGGCAGGCACGATCCGCCGAATGCGAAGCCGGGGCTGAGGTAATAGGGCGACAGGTTCAACTTGGTGTCGCGGCACACCAGGCGCATGACTTCATGCGAATCCACTCCCTCGCGCTTGCAGATGCGGCCCACCTCATTGGCGAACGTGACTTTGAGGGCATGGAACGAGTTGTTCACATATTTCAGCATC
>JANLOU010000548.1:0-2398 GCA_031366735.1 Candidatus Eiseniibacteriota bacterium | reverse complement strand
TCGCGACGGAGCCGGACGAGCCGAGTACATTTCCGAAACGCACCATGCAAAACTTGGTCTGGGTGCCGCGCCGCGCATAGGCTTGCAGCACCATGACTGCAGTCAGGCCGGAACCACCCAAGGCGAAAGCGACCGGCGCCGCGTAGAACGCGAACTCCGCCGCGGGCCGCATCTCGCCATGCACGCGCAGCAGTTCGAGGACCGGAGCGCATAGCACCGGCGCGAGTGCGAACCATCCGGCGCCGAAAAGCAGGTACCCGACTGCCGCGAGCGTTGCGAACTCGCCTGCCTCTGCCTGCTCCCCGCGCGCACGGGCAGCAGCCACCTGCCGCAGAGCGAGCTGCGAGAACCCGAGGTCCAATGCGCCGATCCAGCTGGTGAGTCCGAAGTACAGGGACCAGACGCCAAAGCCCTCTGCGCCAAGCCCGCGCAGGATCGCCGGCGTGACAACGAGCCAGACGATCAATGACACTCCGCGCCCGCCGCCCACCAGCAGTGTGTCGCGGACGAGCCGGCGTCCGAGCCTGCCTTCTGCCCCGGGACTCATTGCGGGTACGGGCGCGGGCCGCTCAGCGCGCGCGCCAGTACTCCAGCATGTCGCGGAGCGTCTGCTCGAACGGGATCACCGGCTGCCAACCCGTGGCGGCCACGAACTTGCTGTTGTCGCCAAGCAGGATCTGCACGTCGGAGGGCCGCAGGCGTGCCGGATCCTGCTTCACCTCGATCTTCACCGTGCTCATGGCCAACAGCATGTCGAGCATCTCGCGGATGGTCCAGCACTGACCGCGGCAGATGTTGTACACCTCGCCCGGCTCGCACTTCTCCAGTGCCAGCACATACGCGCGCACCATGTCGCGCACATCGGTGAAGTCGCGTTTGGCGTCGAGATTACCCACATGCAGCATCGGCTTCTTGCGGCCCTTCTCGATGTCGGCGATCTGCTTGGCGAAGTCGCTGATCACGAACACGGGGCCGCGCCGAGGCCCCTCGTGGTTGAACCCACGCGTGCGTACGCTGTCGACCTTCCAGCTCATCCAGTACTGGTAGCCCAACATGTCCTGCGCAACCTTGCTCACCGCGTAGGGCGACAGCGGCCGCAGCGGATTGGTCTCCTTGATTGGCACTTCGTCGGCGTACACCATGCCGTACTCCTCGGAGGAGCACGCCAACTGGATACGCGTCTTGAGCCCAAGCCGGCGCACCGCTTCGAAGATGTTCACCTGCGCCATGATGTTCGTGGTCAGCGACTCACTCGGCGCCACCCAGGAAGTGGGCACGAACGATTGTGCGGCCAGATGGAAGATCCAGTCGGGCTTGATCTTCGCGATGGTCTCGTAGGTATTTGTCGCATCGCGCAGTTCGCACTCGTGCATCGTCAGCGCATCAGTCAGGTGCTCGATGTTCTCGGTGCGGCTCCGCCAGCGGTAGATGCCGTGGATCTCGCAATCCCCACGCGAATGCAGGAACTCCACCAGATGGCTGCCGGCGAAACCGGTGACGCCGGTGATCAGGACGCGACGCATGCAGGACTCTCCCATCCGTGAGTGGACCGAGGTGCCCGCAGAGTAGGCAGCGCCCGCACGCCAGTCAACGTTCAGCGCGCGGAGATGGCGACGAGATCTGAATACGTCGGGTCCATCAATTGAGCCCCGCATGGGACACGGCCGTGGTCGGTGGCAAAGTGAAAGACATAGGGAGCCATCGTGCCGAGCAGATCAGTGAGTTCCTTGCGGCCGTATCCAAAACGACTCATGTTCGCATCGGACTCAAAGATGATGGCCGGCCGGTATTGGCGAATGGTTGCTTCGGCGCCCTTGAACACTTCAATTTCCGCGCCTTCGACATCGACCTTGATCACGTCCGGGGGCAATATGGAACCCGAAGCGACGAGAGTGTCGATTCGTCGCATCGGACACTCGATACGAGTCGCGCCTGATTCCCGGGAGACTGCGGACGCGTGGATGCCGCACGTTGGCACGTACAACTCAGCATTCTGATCGGAGGCGCCCAGCATCAGTTGGTAGATCTCGATGCTGGATTCGAGTTGGTTCAACGCCACGGAGACTGCGGCAACGTGGGCCAGCGATGGCTGGGGTTCAAATGCAAGGACTCTCACGGCCCCACCGTGCGCGGCTGCCACCTCGACTCCGACGTAACCCGAATTTGCGCCGATGTCGTAGAACACATTCCCGGGCTGCGTCAGTTCGACGCAAGAATCGCGCACGTGACGGTCCACGTGCCCCCCCCGGGCGAGAATCGTCGTGTAGTAGTCCAGGTCACGCGGCTCGACGGCGAGATGGTTGCCGCTCGAAGTCTTGATCACCATTCGGGAGTGCTGCAGCAGTCCGCGGCCGACGTGTCGGGGCAACCAGCCCCGGCCCTTGGGTGCATACCGCGC
>JANLOU010000487.1:0-5324 GCA_031366735.1 Candidatus Eiseniibacteriota bacterium | reverse complement strand
AGCAACTCGCCCACCGAGCGCACGCGCCGGTTGCCGAGGTGATCGATATCATCCGTCACCGCCGCTTCGTCGCCGCGCGGCGTGACGACCGCGCCGCTGGTGCGAAGCAACAGCAGGTACTTGATGATGACGATGAAGTCCTCGCGGCACAGCGTGGCGTGGTCCAGCGCCGGGAAACCCAGACCCAGACGCTTCTGCACATCACGGCCCGGCAGCAACAGCTCGTGCGGCAGCTTCTGGTTGAGCTTGTAGCGGCCCACGCGCGCGAGGTCGTAGCGCTTCGGGTTGAAGAACAGCTTGTTCAGGATCTCGCGGGCCGAATCGGCGCGCGGCGGCTCGCCCGGACGCAGCAGGTTGTAGATGCGGTGCAGCGCCTCTTCCTGCGTGCGCGTCTGGTCCTTGCGCAAGGTATTGCGCATGACATCGGCGTCGTCCTGGTGCGCGATGGCGAAGACCTCGAGCTCCTCGAGCCCGGACTTCTTGAGGATCTCGACCTTCTCGGCCGTGATCTCCTCATTCGCCTCGAGCAGGATCTCGCCCGTGGATTCGTCCATCAGGTCCTGCGCACAGATCCGGCCAAGGGCGTTCTCCGCCTTCTTGCCCTTCACATCGAGCACATCCTTCTCGTAGAAGAGCTCAAGGATCTCGCGGTCGGACACGAAGCCAAGCGCCCGCAACAGCACCGTGACCGGGAGCTTGCGCTTGCGGTCGATGTGCACATGCATGATGTCGTTCACATCGAGGCTGAACTCCACCCACGAGCCGCGGTACGGAATGATGCGCGCGGTGAACAGCTGCTTGCCGTTGGGATGGGTCAGTTCGTCGAAGAAAACGCCCGGCGAACGGTGGAGCTGCGAAACGATCACGCGCTCCGCGCCGTTGATGATGAAGGTGCCGCTATCGGTGATGAGCGGAAGCTCGCCGAGGTAGACCTCCTGCTCGATCACATCCTTGTCCCGCTTCACGCCGTCGACTTCTTCGCGCGTGATGAGACGCAGACGCGCCTTGAGGGGCGCCGAGTAGCTGAGGTCGCGCTCGACGCACTCATCCATGGAGTACTTCGGCTCGCCGATCTCGAATGCAACGAACTCGAGCGAGAACAGCTCGCGTGCGTCGGAGATTGGGAAAACCCCGGTGAACACCTCCTGCAACCCTTCGTTGCGGCGGCGCATCGGGTCCAGATCCATCTGCAGGAAATCACGGAAGCTCTTGAGCTGGACCTCGAGCAGATTCGGAATCTGAAGATTCCACTGCGCGTCGATCTTGGAGAAGCTCTTCCGCTCCTTGCGGCGTGCATTCTTCAAAGCCATCCCGCCTTTCTGTCGAGGCCGGACATCGGTCGCTCGACTGCGTGGGCTTGGTCGCGGCGCCAGTACGGAGACTGAGGGTGTCCCGGTTGACCGCCTACAGCGTGAAGCGTGTCGCTCTCCGACGCCGCGACCCCGGGCCCCCTGGGGACCCGGGTTCGCGCCGGATGAGGTTCAGTTCGCGGTCAGGATCACTTGATCTCGACGGACGCGCCCTGCTCCTCGAGTGAAGCCTTCATCTTGGCAGCGTCTTCCTTGGTGACACCTTCCTTGATGGTCTTCGGGGCGCCGTCCACCAGGTCCTTCGCCTCCTTGAGGCCCAGACCCGTCAGCTCACGGACCACCTTGATGACTTGGATCTTCTTGTCACCAGCGCCCAGGAGCACGACCGCGAACTCGGTCTTCTCCTCGGCAGCCGCTGCGCCACCACCGCCACCCATCGGCATCGCCATCATCGGGGCGGCCGCGGTGACACCGAACTTATCCTCGAACTTCGTCTTCAGCTCGGACAGCTCGAGCACGGTCATGTTGCCGATGAGGTCGAGTACCTGATCGATCGAGGTCGACATGTGCGGGAATCTCCTTCTTTAACTTTCGCCGTCGCCGGCAGGGTGAAATCGGGACCGGGCAGGACCCGGGATCGGTTCTATAAGAGATCAGGAAGCCTTGGACTTCTCGCGAGCCAGCGCATCGGCCATGTTCGCAGGGGTGGCCAGCACTGCATTGACCAGAGCCAGGAACTGCGTCATGGGAGCGATGAACGTGCTGAGCACCTGCGACAACAACACCTCGCGGCTCGGGAGAGTCGCAAGTTGCGCGATGGCCTTGCTGTCGTACAGACGGCCATCCACCACCGCAGCCTTCACCTTGGGCTTCTCGTGCTCCTTGGCGAAATCCACGAGGATCCGGGCGGGCGACATCTCGTTGGTCGGGCAGAACACCAGACCGGTATTGCCCACGAGGTGCTCGTCCAGCTCGGTGATGCCGCGGCCATTGAACGCGCGCTTGAGGAGCGTGTTCTTGATGACCTTGAACTGCACGCCTTCTTCCCGGCACTTCTTGCGCAGAAGCGACAGCTTCTCCACCGTCATGCCGCTGAAGTCAGCCAGATAGATGCCACGCACATCCGCGATGCGTTCCGCGGTGTCCTTGAGTACGGTTGCCTTCTGCGGGGTCGGCATCGTTCCTCCTAGGCGCCCAGGTCGGCAGTGATGGCCGCCGGGTCGAGGTTGATGCCCGGGCCCATCGTGGAGCTGATGGTCAGGCTCTTCACGTAGTGGCCCTTGGACGCGGCAGGCTTGGCGCGCATGAGTTCACGCAGGAAGACCCGCGCGTTCTCGAGGAGCTTGTCCTCACTGAACGAGGCCTTGCCCACAGGGGCATGCACATTGGCACCCTTGTCGACGCGGAACTCGATCTTGCCGGCCTTGAGCTCTTTGACGGCCTTGGCGACATCGAAGGTGACCGTGCCGCTCTTGGGATTGGGCATGAGCCCACGCGGCCCGAGCACACGGCCGAGCTTTCCGACTTCGCCCATCATGTCGGGCGTCGCCACGATCGCGTCGATGTCGAGCCAGCCGCCTTGGATCTTCTTGACGAACTCCTCCGCACCGGCGAAATCAGCTCCTGCGGCAAGGGCTTCCTTCTCTTTCTCGCCCTTGGCCAACACCAGCACGCGCAGTGTCTTGCCCGTACCGTGCGGCAGCACGACCGTGCCACGGACCAACTGGTCCGAATGGCGCGGATCGACGCCGAGGTTCGTGGAGACGACAATGGTCTCATCGAACTTGGCGCGCGCGGTCTGCTTCACGAGCCGTACGGCTTCGGCAAGGTTCTTCACCGTGCCGGCCTGGCTCGCGACTTCGAGCGCGGCGCGATAACGCTTCCCGAATCTCGGCATGAACCCTCCCGTGGTCCCAGCGTGGCGGTGTCACCGCCACTCCCACGCTCTCGAGTTACTGGATAGGACCCCGAAGGGTCAGCTGTTCTCTTCTTCGACCGCTTCGAGTTCCTCGGCGGTGGCGTAACCCTGCGCGGCGACCCAATCCAGCGTCTCGAACAGGTCCTGGATCTTGGCATCCGGGGCCTTCTCCACCTGCGCGCGAACGATGTCGTAGATCTCGCGAGGTGACTTCCCCTTCAGCAACTGATCCGCAGCTTCCATGTCCATCCGGACCATTCCGGTTCCTTCCTTCCATGCAGCCCTGGCGGGGCTGCAGCCTGCGTGCTCACCGACTACTGGTCGGCGAGCTCGATGCCCATGCTGCGGGCGGTACCCAACACCATGCGCTCGGCCGCCTCGACGGAAGCCGAATTGAGGTCGGGGGCTTTCAGCTCGGCGATCTCACGTACCTGAGCCTTGGTGACCGTGCCCACTTTGGTGCGATTCGGGACCCCGGAACCCTTGGCCAGACCAGCCGCACGCTTGAGCAGGATCGCCGCGGGCGGAGTCTTGGTGATGAACGTGAACGAGCGGTCGCTGTAAACGGTGATGACGACCGGGATCACGAGCCCACTCTGGTGCTGGGTCCGGGCGTTGAACTGCTTGCAGAACTCCATGATGTTGATGCCGTGCTGACCGAGTGCAGGACCAACCGGCGGCGCCGGGGTCGCGATACCCGCATTGCACTGCAGCTTCACCAAGGCAGTGATCGGCTTGGCCATGATTCTCTCCTCAAGAACCGGCAACAGGTCGCCGGTGATGCTCGACTAGACCGGCTGGACCTGCAGAAAGTCCAACTCCACCGGCGTGGCGCGGCCGAAAATGCTGACCATGACCTTCACCTTGCCACGCTCATTGTTGACTTCGTCCACCGCGCCGGTGAAGGCGCTGAACGGCCCGTCCGTGATCCGGACATGATCTCCCACCCGGAAGGTGACGATCGGGGCCGGCTTGACCTTGCTCGTATCGATCTGCCCCAACAGGCGGCGGACTTCATTCTCCTTGAGCGGCACCTCGCGGGTGCCGGACCCCACGAACCGCGTCACCCCGGGCACATTCTGCACCAGGCCACGCGTCTCGTTGTTGAGGTCCATCTCGACCATCACATAGGACGGAAAAGTCTTCCGCTTGGATGTCTTGCGCTTGCCGTCCTTCATCTCGACGACCTCTTCGGTCATCACGAGGATCTGCCCGAAGGCGTCCTCGAGACCCGCCGAATGGATGGCCCGCTCGAGATTGTTCTTCACCTTGTTCTCATGGCCCGAATAGGTATGGACCACGTACCACTTCTTGTCGCTCATTCGCGCTCTCGTGGCTGCGCCGCGGTGGCCCGGGCCAGCTTCTCGACGAAGGGGTGGATCAGCGGAAGATCAGTCCCACCGCCGCGGTGAGGATGCGATCCACGATGCCGACGAACGCCGCCACCAGCAGAACCGTGACGATGACGACGGTGGTGGAGTCCCGGAGTTCTTCGCGGGTCGGCCAAGAGACCTTGGTCGACTCGAGACGAACATCCTTCACGAACTCTTGCAGCTGTTCCATCGCGGACATGGACTGGCCTCTTATTCATCCGCGCTCGGAATGAGCGCGTCGTGGTCTACGAAACGTGAGCGGAAGATGGCAGGCCAGGAGGGATTCGAACCCACGACCCCTGGTTTTGGAGACCAGTGCTCTAACCGGACTGAGCTACTGGCCTGCAACGCCTTGGTGGCTTGCCGGCCGAACCGGCGCGCCGCCACGGTCTCGACTACCGCATTCCGTTATCGCGTCTCTTTGTGCGGCGTGTGCTTGCGGCACGTGGCGCAGAACTTCTTGAACTCCACGCGGTCCGGGTGCAGACGCTTGTTCTTGGTCTTGATGTAGTTGCGGCGCTTGCAATCGTTGCAGGCCAAGGTGATCTGGTCGCGCATGGCGCGCCTCCCTTAAGTCGAGTCGTTACTCCAGGATCTCGGTGACGACACCGGCGCCGACGGTGCGACCGCCCTCGCGGATGGCGAAGCGCAGTTCCTTCTCCATCGCGATCGGCGTGATCAACTCCACCACCATGTCCACATTGTCGCCCGGCATCACCATCT
>JANLOU010000418.1:0-6189 GCA_031366735.1 Candidatus Eiseniibacteriota bacterium | reverse complement strand
CTTTGTCGATGTAGCCCACCACCCGGCGCACGACTTCGCCTTTGCGGTTGATGAAGACCGTCGTGGGAATGGAGCGGATCGGGCCGTAGGCGTCCAGCACTTCGTCGTTCGCCATGTCGATGGTGAACTTGATCCCAAGGTTGTTCGCGAACTTCTTGACCGGGGCGCTACCCGCCTCGTCCACCGACATGCCGATCACGGTGAGCCCCTTGGAGCCATAGCGTGCGTGCATGTCATTCAGGTGCGGCATCGACGCGCGGCACGGGCCGCACCAGGTGGCCCAGAAATCGATGATCACGGGCTTGTTCTTGAGGTCCGTGAGGCGCAGTGAACGGCCCTCCACGGTTTTCACCGAGAACGCCGGCGCCATGCGATCGCCAGCCGAGGCAGGGGCTGCTGCGAGTGCGCACGCAAAACCGAGAGCCATCAGCGTGCGGGCAGAGATCGGATGCCGGGTCACAGGGGTTCTCCTTGGGGCGGTCCACCGGACGGCCGTCCAGGTAGGTCGACTCCGTCGTATGCGAGCATCATCGGCCAGTCAGCAATGAACTCTAACCGTTGGCGGGTTGGAATTGCGGGGAGCGCGTGGGACTTGTCAGTCATTTGACCCCAGCAATTCGCGTTTCCATGACGGCGCAACGGGGAGAACACAGGGAATATCCCGAGCGATGCGGGGTAACAAGCGTATGCCTGCCGAACCCGACGAGTCACGCCGCGCAAGGGTTTCCCTTGGGAGCATCGCGCAGGCCGTGCTAGTTTCGTTGCTCTCTCCACAACTCACGCTCGGCACCCTGCACGGGCACGGCCCGACTTCACAAGGAAGGTGAAGCCGATGGATATCGCGCTCATGGTCATGCAACTGGGCGGCGGGGTGCAGACCTCGATCCCGTCCCTCATCGCGCACGCGAGCCCATTCTCCAAGATGGTGCTCCTGTTGCTGTTCGGCCTCTCGGTCTATTCGTGGGCCGTCATCTGGGACCGGATGCGGCTCTACGCCCGCGTCCACAAACAGGACCAAGCATTCCTGATCGCATTCCGCAGTGCTGCCGACAAGGCGGATCTTGGGCTGACGCTGCAGCAACACCCGCACAGTGTGTTGGCCAAGGCCGCGATCGCGGGGCTCAAGTCGATGGAGACCCATCGCGTCGCATCGATCGGGCCCGCTGCCGCGTACGATCTGGCTCAGCGCGCCATGGACCGAGCAGCCAACGACGAAGTCGCGACACTCGAGAAGAACACGGGTTTCCTGGCCACCACGGGCAGCGTCGCGCCCTTCATCGGGCTGATGGGCACGGTCTGGGGAGTCATGGCCTCGTTCGTCAACATCGGCGCGCAGGGCTCGGCCACACTCGCGGTGGTCGCGCCGGGAATCGCCGAAGCATTGATCGCCACGGTGGCGGGTCTGGCGGCCGCGATCCCCAGCGTGATGGCTTACAACCATTGCCTCGGCCGCGTGCGGGACTTCAGCAATCAGGCTGCTTCGTTCGCGGGCGAGTTCCTCGATCGTCGCATGGGTGGTGAACTCCGATGATGACCGGCGGGGGCGGAGCGCGTCGGCCGATGGCGGAGATCAATGTCACGCCCTTGGTCGATGTCGTCCTGGTGCTGCTCATCATCTTCATGGTGACCGCGCCATTCCTCCAAGGCGGGCTCGAGATCGACCTGCCCAAGGTCAGCACCAAGGGACTCGATGTCCATGAGGGCCTGATCGTCAGCATCCAGCGTGACATGACGCTGGCCGTGGGCGAGAAGAAGGTGCGTGCCGAGGATCTCGAGCGCGCCCTCACCGACGCGAATGCCGCTTCGCGCCCCGTGTTCCTCAAGGCGGACCAGTCGGTGCCCTACGGGACGATCGTCGAGTACATCGCCCGCATGCGTCATGCGGGCGTGGTGCAGTTGGGGCTGGTCACCGAACCTCCCGCGCCTCCCGTCAAGGGGCGGCGATGAGGCAGTCCATCGTGCTGTCCTCGGTCGTGCATGCCGGGCTGGCTGCAACACTCTTCGCGGTTCGGCCGCCGACTACCGTGATGCTGGCTGGTCCCGAGGCCGTGCAGGTCGCGCTGGTCGATGCAGCGCAGCTCGATGTCCAAGCGCCCAAGGTCGCTCCGCAACCGGAGCCCGAACCGGTGCGCTCGGCCGAGGACGACGGGGTGCGGATCGAGAAACCCAAGCCCGCGAAGCCTGAACCTGAGCCGGCGCGCGAAACGCCGGCGCGGCCGGCCAAGCCGGCCGACAAGCTCGCCCATGCGCCGCAGACACTGTTGCCCTCGGCCGCGATCGGGGCTGGCATGAGCGGCAGCCTGGCCGCCGAGGGCAACTTCGAGTTCGCTTATTACCTGCAGCAGGTGCGCGTGCGCATCGGAAGCAACTGGACCACGCCGGCCGGGGCCAGTTCCGGGCAGCGCGCCGAAGTGTACTTCCGCGTCACGCGCGACGGTTCGGTGCGCGATGTGCGGCTGGCGAGTTCGAGCGGCAACCCGTGGTTCGATCAGGCCGCGACCCGAGCGGTCACCATTGCTGCGCCACTGCCGCCATTGCCCATGGGTTATGGCGGGGGCGTGCTCGGCATCACCTATGGATTCGAGTACACCGGCCCATGAGACGAATCGTTTGGTGGATGGTTGGACTGCTCCTGCTACCGGTCCCGATCGCGCGCACCCAGAACGCTCCTGCCGATGTGAAGCTGGAGTGGAAGAGCGGATCCACCGCGCGACTGCCGCTGCGCTGCGAGCCGTTCGCGCCGCTGGGGGAACGCGATGCCCGCACCACGAGTGTGCAGGGCGACGAAGTGCTCGCCACGGATCTCACGAACTCGGCCGTGTTCCAGGTGGTCAAGACCTGGGACCCCAATAGTTCGGGCTCGACGCCGCAGTTCGTCACCGGCGGCAAGTGGTCAGTGCGCGGCACACAGCTCAAGCTCACCGGGGAGCTGCGTGACTTTCCGGGTCGCCGTCCCCTGTTGGTGAAGGACTATGTCGGCGCCCTCGCCGATTGGCGCAAGCTCGTGCACCGCTTTGCCGACGACATCGTGCTGCAACTGACCGGCGAACCCGGCGTTTCGGCGACGCGCCTCGCCTTCGTCTCACGCAGCGGCCGCGACATGGAGCTGTGCGTGATGGACTTCGACGGCCACGGTCTGGTGCAGTTGACGAGCGATCATTCCATCGCGCGCTCACCCAATTGGTCGCCCGATGGTTCGTTGTTGGTGTTCACTTCCTATCGTGGGGGCAAGGGGCCGCAGATCTGGGTGATGAATCCTGCCAATCGCAAGCCGTTCCTGATCTCGGGTCGCACGGGGATCAATACCAGCGCCATCTATTCGCCCGACGGCCAGCACATCGCCTGCACGCTGAGCATGGACGGCAACTCCGAGATCTATGTGCTCGACGCCCGGGGTGGCTCGCCGAGCCGACTCACGAACAACCGCTCCGTCGACACCTCGCCGTGCTGGTCGCCGACGGGCCGCGAGATCGCCTTCGCCTCCGGGCGCAGTGGCAATCCGCAGATCTATGTGATGGATTCCGATGGTGGAAATCCCCGCCGCTTGACCTACGATGTGGATTACACGGATTCGCCGATGTGGTCGCCCAAAGGCGACCGGATCGCGTTCGTCTCGCGCACCGGCGCGGGGTTCGATCTCTTCGTCTGCCGTTCCGACGGCAGCAGCCCCCAGCGCGTGGTGAGCGGCGGTAGCAACGAGAACCCGCACTGGGCCCCGGACGGAAGACATCTGGTGTTCTCGTCGAATCGTGACGGTGCACCCGCGCTGTATATCACCGACCTCGACGGCACGCCGCCGAGGAGACTGGACACCGGAGGGCGGAAAGCCCTTTCACCCGCGTGGTCGCCTCGTCCCTGAGGCGGCACGCAAAGTTGGAGGAACCCCGATGCGCCCCATGAACCTGCTTCGCTCCCTGGCCCTTGTCGCGCTGGTCGCCATCGCGACAACAGGCTGTGCCAAGAAGCCCGTCCAGACCCCGCCTGCTCCGCCGGCGGAGACGCCAGCACCCACGCCCACGCCCACCCCTGCGCCGACACCGGTGGTGACGCCGCCGAGCACTCCCACCACCGGCCTGCCGATCGACCAGGCAACGCTTGGCAAGCTGCAGATCGTTTACTTCGCGCTCGATTCGGACGCGATCGATGAGGGCGCGCAGTCGGCGCTCGACGCGAATGTGCGGGTACTCAAGGCGACCACGGGGGATTTCGTCATCGAGGGCCATTGTGACGAGCGCGGCACTGCCGAGTACAACCAGTCGCTGGGTGAGCGCCGGGCCAAGGCGGTGCAACAGTACTTCGCCGATCAGGGCATCGCGCTTTCGCGCATGTCCATCGTCTCGTATGGCAAGGATCGTCCCGCGGTCGAAGGAAGCGACGAGCAGGCGTGGTCGAAGAATCGCCGCGCCGAGTTCTCGCTTCCCAAGTGATGCGCTCGCCTGGTTGCACGCCGACCGCCTTGCGCGGTCGGCGTGCGCTCGCGCTCGCCATTCTGGGGTTGTTCGCTTCGGCCCCTTTCATGGCGGGCTGCTACGCGCCACAGTTGGCGTTGCTCCGATCGGGGCTCGACAGTCTTCGCACCACGGTCGATACGCTCACCGTGCGCAACGATGTGGCCTACCGCGTGCTCGCCGAGACCCGACAGGATGTGCATGAACAACGCGAGACGCTGTTGGCCACCCGCGCGACGGCCAACGCCACACAGCGTCAGACGGCGGATGTGCTCGACCGTTTGGAAGGCAAGATCGACGATGTGATGGCCAAGTTCCGTATCCAGAGCGAACGAGCAGGCTCCGGCACGGCGCCGGCCGCACCACCGTCCACCGCTCCGGGCGTCCCGGGTGGCATGCCGGCGTCGAGCGGTGCGACCCCGCAACCGGCGGAGATGTTCGACCAGGCCACCGCCGATCTGACGCAGGGTCGCTACGCGATGGCGTTGCAGGGCTATCGTGATCTGCTGCGCACGCATCCGAGCGCCGATCTTGCGGATGACGCGCAGTACGGGGTGGGGGAGTGCTTCTTCGCTCAGGCGGCTTATGACAGCGCTGTCGTGGAATACGCCCGGGTGGACGCGCGCTGGCCCAAGGGCAACAAGGCGTCCGCGGCGCTCTACCGGGTATCGTTGTGTCAGGAGCGACTGGGCCGCGGGGCAGAATCCAAGAAGACCCTTGAGGACCTGCTCAAGCGCTTCCCGAACTCCAGTGAAGCGACCTTGGCGCGCGTGAGGGTGAGTGAGCCGAAGCGCTGAGGGGCACTGGTTGTCCCGGCCCGCGTGGCGATGCGCCGCGCGGGCCGCGGTCTGCGCCATGGGAGTGTGCAGCGCATGGGTTGCGCGCGCGGACTCGACCGATGTCGCGCGTATTCCCGAGGGGACGCCCATCCGGCGACTCGACATCCAGACCCGGGATATCTACGAACCGGTGCCGCCCGGGAGGCTGGCCGGGGTGTACCGCACCGCGAACCGCCTGCATGTGAAGACCCGCGCGGGCACGGTGCGTTCGGCATTGCTCCTCCGTGAGGGCGAGCCCTGGAGTGCGGAGCGAGCGGCCGAGTCCGAACGGGTTCTGCGCGCGCTGCGTTTCCTCAGCCCCGAATCGATCCATGCCGAGGTGGTCGGCGATTCAGCGAATGTCGCGGTGGTGACGCAGGACCACTGGACCACGAACCCCGAGCTCAATCTCGAGAGTGGGGGCGGGCAGGTGTACGGTTCATTCTCGTTCAACGAGCGTAACTTCCTGGGTCGCGGCCTTGGTTTCGGGCTGGCCACTTCCAAGGTGCCGAGCGGAGTGTCCCGATCATTCTCCATCAGTGACCCAGCGGTGTTTGGAACGCGGACGCGGGCCAACTTCGATGTCAGCACCGGCTCCGGTGGGAAAAGCAATCTGGTCTCGATCGGACAGCCGTACTACGCCGAGGACGCGAAGCATTCGTATGCGGTCTCGTGGAATCGGGGCTCCTCCGAAGTCCAGTTATTCGAGCGTTCCCTCGTTGCGGCAACGGTGCCGCGACGCCGCGAGGAGACCGAGATCCGCTTCGGGTACGGCGAGAAGCGCAGTGGTGGGCTGGTGCGTCGCTTGCTCTACTCGGTGAATGTCACCGACCGCCACCTGAAGCCGTCCCGACTCGAGCCGGGCGCGCCCGTGGAGTTCGCCGGGGGGGACGAGGATCTCCGTCTGCGCCGGTTGGGCGCCG
>JANLOU010000383.1:0-1654 GCA_031366735.1 Candidatus Eiseniibacteriota bacterium | reverse complement strand
GTGGAGGACGGGGGCGAGGACACCGCGGCGGGTAGTTCGAATGTGCTCGAGAAGCCACACGCAAGACTCCAAGTGGTGCATCGGCAGGACGCCGGCTCGTCGATCCGAGTGATTGCGGAGGCCGCGCGCGAGGGGGGGATCCCACCGCTGGGTCCAAGCGCGGACGGTCGGGTGCTGCATCTCTCGGAGGAGTTCGGGCACTTTGGTCCCGGGCAGTTGAATGCGCTGGTGGACGAAGCCGATGTCTTCCTGACCCAACGGAACTCGACCCGCGTGATGCTCAACGAATATATCCGGCGTCGCCGGGGATTCATGAAGAATCCCATCGACTTCGTACCCAAGCCCGGCGAGATCCTGGTGAGCACCGAGAACTTCATGCACCCGGTGAAGAAGATCCGCGTGGCCAACGGCGAGCGACTGGTGATCAAGCAGGTATTGAGCACCGTCTCGAGGCGGACCGACGCGCCCGAGATCCTGGACTTCGCCGTGGTGGCGCACCCCGAGGGACGCGATTCCGATGTGGCCGAATGGACCATCTCGTCGCAGATGCTATCGGGGGACCAGATCCGTGGCTCGGTGCTGGTGACGCAGCATGTGAGTGGCCCGCGATCGAATGTGTTGCGCGCCGATTGGGGCTACGCGCTGACGGTGCACAAGGCGCAGGGCTCGGAGTGGTCGAAGGTGGTGATCGTGGACGACATGAACCCCGACCACAAAGTGCCGCAGAACAAGTGGTACTACGTCGCGTACAGTCGAGCGGTGGACCAGTTGGTGATCCTCAAGGTGAAACGCGACACCTTGCTGTTCGTGCCGGGGTCGGCGCGGGGGTAGAGGAGCGCCAGAGAAATCTCGCAGTGACTGCAGATTTAAATTGCACACTGCTCGATTTCACTGTATAGTACCCACCATGCTCAGCCCAACGCCCGACCTTGAGATCAGCGAACTCTGCGAACGGGTGGGCATTCCGCTCCGCACGGTCCGCTACTACATCCAGGAAGGCCTGCTGCCGCCCACGCAGCGCGAGGGGGCCGGGCGCGGGCCGCGGTATGGCGAGCTCCATGTGGCCACACTGCGCGCCATTCGGTATCTGCAGAAGCAGGAACTCACGCTCGGCGAGATCCGCGAGCGCCTTGCCTCACTCACCATGCGGGGCCTTGCACGCCTCGCGATGCTCGATGAACAGGGCAACGAGCCCGAAGGCCCCGCTTCGGCGCAGATGGCCATGTCGATGCGCGTATCCCTGCCCGCTCCACGCTTCGCCAGCAAGTCGCCGGCACCCGCCGAGCCTGACGAGAAGTCCCGTCGCACCAGCTGGGAACGCATCGAGTTGTCACCGGATATCGAGCTGCATGTGCGCCGGCCACTGTCGCCGTATTGGAACAAGCGGTTGGAAGTGCTCCTGACCATCGCCAGGAGAATCCTCAGGGGGGATAAGCCATGAGAATCGAAGCGCTCGCGAATCGCCGTAATACGCCGTCCGACGGTGGAGTGGAGCACTTGGTCCGGTTGCGTTTCACGGCCCCCGACGCTGAACGCACTGCCGTGCGCACGCCGGTGAATGTGTCATTCGTCATGGACCGCTCGGGCTCCATGGACGGGAGTAAGCTTGAAACGGCCCGTGCGGCGATCGATGCCAGCGTGCGTATGTTGCGCG
>JANLOU010000562.1:0-5758 GCA_031366735.1 Candidatus Eiseniibacteriota bacterium | reverse complement strand
CCAGGTGGCGTTCGACGCGGCCGGTCGCATCCAACGCGTGGACGCTGCCCTCGCTCGACGGCTCGGCCTGTTCTGGGAGCAGCACCCGGGCTTCCATGAAGCCCGCCTGTTCATGGCGACCGATTCCAGCTTCGTGTTGGAGATCTCGACCGTACGGGGCATCGTGCTCACGCAGGAGCGCGAAATGCTGACCGCCGCACAGGCGGATGCGTTACGCGCCGACATCCAGCGTCGGCTTGGCTCCGCCACCGAACCCGAAGTGGGATTGAATCAAGAAGGCCGCTCGCGACTGGTTGCCGGAACATCCCTATTGGGGCTGAGCTTCTATGGTTGGGCCGTGCCGGTGGTCGCGGATGCGCAGGATCCGTCCGTCGCGATCGGCGCCTACATGCTCACCGCGGGGGGGAGCTTCTTCCTGCCAATGCTGCTCACGCAGAACTCACCCGTGAGTTGGAGCATGGCGAGTCTGTCCATGTACGGTGCCACGCGCGGCATCACGCATGGGCTGCTGCTGGAGCGGATCGTCCGAACACCCAATGTGCCGCGCGAGGATTCCCGCGCGGCGCTGGCCATGGCGATGGGCGCGAGCATCGGCGAGGGCGTGCTCGGGTATGCGATCGCACGCCAGGGCCGCATGACCGGGGGCACCGCCGAGACCATCGGCAGCGGAGGCGATTACGGAATGCTCTGGGGCTATGTGCTCGCCGATTTCGCAGGCTTCCCCGATCGCGAAGCCGACCGCACCACGGCAGCGCTGATGCTCACGACCAGCTTCGTCAGCATGGGGGGCTCCGCCGTGTTGGCGAAGCATCGCGCCTACTCGCGCGGGGACGCGGTGGTGATGCGCAGTTCCGGCTATGTGGGCGTTCTGCTCGGGACGGCGTTCGCGGATCTCGCCGATCCGGCGACGACGCGGCCCTACTCGGTCGGCTTGTTGGCTGGCTCGGCCGCCGGACTCCTGGTGGGAGATCGGTTGGTGAAGGGCCGTGAGTTCACGCCGGGCGAGGGGGTGCTGATCCAGATGGGAGGCTCTGCGGGTGCGCTCATGGGACTCGGCGCTGCCTTGATCGCGCAACCCGAGGGCGCGCACGGCTCGAGTGTCTATTGGTTCGGCGCCGCCATCGGCGGGGCGCTGGGCTACACGCTGACCTACCGGCAGCTGTCGCACAAGGCTGCTGCGCGATCCGCGGATGGGATGTCATGGGGGTTCGATCTGGCGCCCGAGGCGTTGCTCGTGGCGACTGGACGGGCGCGCACGGGCGCAACTGGAGTGGCGCCGCGCACAGCCCCAGTGTTCCTCCGGCTCCACGCGACATTCTGAGGCGTTCCGCGACCCTGGATCGCCAAGATCCGGCCGCGACCGACGCTTTCTCTGTGATGACCATCAGACGGCAGCGTCTCATCCCCGGGAGTGGGTCGCCCCACCACTCGAACCTGCTCGACCGCGTCACGGAGGTCCACCATGTCCATCCCGAGAGCCTTGCAGTTTTCCGTGCTTCTGGTCGCCGCGCTGACGCTCGTCGGTTCTGCCGCACACGCCCAACTCACGCTGAACGAGAGCGGGTTCGTCGTGGACCAACTCTCGAATGATGCCGCCAAGCAGGTGGAGCTGGGCATTGGGCCCGATACCTGCCTCTATTATGGAAGCGACGAGGGTCTGCGGCGGCGTTGCGCTCCCAATGGTCCGGACACGATCTGCGATCCCACACTCTACTTCCCGGTGGGGATCGCGTTCAGCACCAGCGGCAGCTTCGGCAATGCCATGTATGTCGCCGATTACGCCGTCGGCGATATCCATCGCGCGGCCGGATGCGTCGCAAGCACTCTCTTCGCCACGCTCGCCGCGCCCGGCGCCATCGCATTTCCGCCCGCTGCCAGCGCGTACGGGAACTACCTCTACGCGTGCACGGCATTCTCGGGCCCGATCTCGCGCATCAGTCCGACCGGCGTGGTGACGCCATGGCTTTCGCTCGAGACGCTCTATCTGCGCTTCGGCCCGGGTGGCGTCTGGGGCACGGGCCTGTATGTGACGGACTACTCGGGGTTGCTATCCGCAGGGCTCGCCCGGGTCTCGGCATCGGCTGTCGCCACACGATTCGTGACCGGGCTGACCAATCCCGAAGGGTTCGACTGGGGATTCGATGGGGACATGTTCGCAACGGATGTGGGCACGGGCGAGATCCTGCGCGTCAAATCCAACGGCGCCACCTCGTTGTTCGCAACCGTCTCCGGAGCCGCCGATGTGGCCTATCGCCCGGGTGAGAATGCGCTCTATGTGGTGAGCAATCAGGGCGGGCTCTATCGCATCCGCCGTGCGGGCACAGTGGGTGTCGGAGTTGGACCTGCCGCGGGAGTCGCGCCCGCGGTATCTCCCAATCCCGCTCGGGGCGCCTGCTCGATCCAGTTCACCCAGCGCGAGAGCGGGCTGACTCGCGTGAGCGTGCTCGACCCTCAGGGCCGCACGATCCGCCGCCTGCCTCAGGTGTGGAGCGCGGCAGGCACGCACACGCTCGCCTGGGATGGTCGCGATGACAGTGGCAGCCCGGTGCGTCCCGGCAGCTACTTCATGCGGGTCCGTTCCGGCCGCGGGACCGAGAGCGTTCGCGTCACGATCATCCGCTGACCCACGGGCGGTTGGGGCGCGACCGTGGGTGTGCGCGTCCCGCACCTGCGCGGACTCACCGTTTCAAGGTGGGAATCGGGTACGATCTGGCGCATTGAGGTAGTCGAACTCCCCGCGCCGGAGGTTTCCTTGGGTAGACTTGCATGTTGGCTCGTGGCCTTGCTGATCGCGGCCCCGAGCATCACGGCCGCAGAGCCCTTCTCCGAGTTCCGGGTTCCGGATCACTCGTGGCGATCCGGTAGTGGTTACTTCTCGTTCTGGGGCTTCGAGGGGAAAAACTCCAGTCCCACCTCGAACTCGACTTCGCGTGAACTGAACGGTTCGCTCGAAACAGCGCTGTCGTATGGACGGGACTCGGAAATGCTCTCGCGGACTGCCGACCTGAGGCTATCGGGCGCTCTCTCAAGCACTCAGCGTGATGGGAGGACCCAGTCAGCTTTCTCGAATTCGCAGGCACGGGATCGGAACCAGGATCGCTGGCAGTCCGTGTATCTGGGCGGCTCACAGCGGGCCTACCTTGGTTCATCCGCTTGGGCGGTCGGCCTCTCAACGAACTTCCGGGCCAGCTTCGGAGAGGGTTGGTGGCGTCAGGACTATTTCCAGAACAGATTCCCTTTGGCCAGTCGAGCCCGTGATTCCGATCAGTACCACGACTATGATTATCGGGGCAGCGCGGCGATGAGTCTGGGGCGGGGCAGGGTGCGGGACGTGACCGTCGTGATGGATGTCCATGTGCTCGAGGAGCGCCTGCTGACGACCAAGGCGATCGCCGCGCCGCTCATGCCATCGACGCGGGAGAAGCTGGCGCGGGTGTTTTTCGCCGGTCGTGATCTCTCGAACGCCCACGATCGGCCCGACCGATTCCTATGGCGAGAAGTGGAGCGTGTGCTGCGTGAGGACGGCGCTCTGGTCGGGGCAGCGCTCGATGCATTCAGCCTGATGCGAATCCAGGAATCGTATGCCCGCCGTGGCCTGGCCCGCACCCGGGGCGTGTTCGCCGGCGCACTACTCGAGGGCCTCCATTCCCATCACATCCAGCGAAGTGAGCGCCAATCAAGCTCCCGGTACTTCTATTACGACACGCTTTACACCGAATACAACTCGGCTGGATCCGCACGGCGCACGGATCAGTCCGACGCGTTGTACGCCGGAGCGCTCGCCCAGATCCACAGGCCGTTGGGGTGGCGCTGGCAATGGGATGCGAGTGGGTCGATCGCATTTCCCATTCGTACGGGGGACAGCGGCCTGCGCACCTCCAGCGCGATGTCATTGGACTGGATCATCGCGGACCGATGGCTTGCCGGCGCGCGTGTCACGAGCGAGCGCTCCTACCTCCATCATGGGGACAACCCCACCCGGACATTGGAGGATGGCTGGCGATCCAGCTTTGGATTGAGCACAAGCTATTTCGTCGAGGACCATGTTTCGATCAATGTGTCCTACCAGACACTCCAGAATCGCAGACGCACCAAGTTCCAGGACCGGCAGTCCTACAACCTCCAGAACGTGTTCCAGCTCGGCGTCAACTATCGTTTCTTCGGCCGACTCGATGCGCCCGGAGTGATGGAGTCCATGCAACTGAGGCAGTGAGTGCGCGTTCCCAGACAAAGGCGCCCGCAGGACCGAGGTCCGGCGGGCGCTTCGTTGGGGGATGCACTTCGATCAAGCGCTGCGAGGAGGACTACTTCTTCTCCACATAGAAGGTGATGCCGGAGATGTCCTTGCAGTCACGGCTCGTGCCGCCGCCCGTGACATACACGCAGGAAGTGCCGATGCCCTTGACCGTGTAGCACTTGCTCTCGCCGTCCGCCGAGAACGAGTAGGTCTGGTTGCCGGCCTTGACGCAGATGCTGACGATCGGAGCGCCCGAGGTGCAGTACTGCCACGGGCCGGATTCGATCTTGGCGTCGCCCGCGGGACACTTCTCAGTGCCAGTCGCCATGGCAGAGCCGGCGAGGAGCGCGACGGAGAGAGCGAGGGTGGCGAGGCCGACGAAGCGTGACTTCAGCATGTGTGTTCTCCAGTGAGAGGGACCTTCGAGAAGTCGGGCGCCAACACATTGCGGCGCACAACAATTGTACTGACAGCGACTTGCGGTGCAAGGTGAAAGTGCAGCCTCAGGCGTGTCTTCGGGCAATGGGAACCGCGCCCAAGCGGCGCGGGCCGCCCGCCCGGGCCGGGCTTTCTGCAACGAACCATGGGGCCCGGGCAGGGGGGCGGCCATGGGATTGGCTGCATTCTGGTGGAAAACCCCGCTTTCCCGGGGTTGGCACAAGCGCTGCAACCGAAAGCCGCGCTGCAGAGTGTGTCCCGCCCATCTGGGGGGCATCGTCCGAAGTCCAACGGGGGAGGCACGCATGGCTGTGAGCATCCGTCTTGGCGCGTCGTTCAGCGCGATCGCGTTCATCCTGGCAGCCGCCTCGCCCGGCATCGCGCAGACCTCGTGGGGCGTCTCGGTGAACCTTGGCAACGCGCCACCGCCGCCCGTCGTCGTGGTGCGGGAGGAACCTCGCGTCGTCATGGTGCCCGGGAGCACGGTGTATGTGGTCGACGATGACCGGTACGCCTACGACTGCTTCCGCTCCGGGGTCTATTGGTATGCATGGAACGACGGCTATTGGTATCGGTCCCGCGCCTGGCGTGGCCCGTTCACCGCGGTCGAGTCACGCAGCGTACCTCGGGCGATCTTGATCGTGCCGCAGAAACACTGGAAGCATCACCCGCACGGTGGCCCTCCGGGCCTGGCGAAGTACCAACATGACCGCGACGAGGTCCGGCTGGCCTCGGAACCACCGTCGAGGGTGATGGTGGTGAAGGGCCGATCAGGCAAGCACAAGGGGCGGGATCACTGATTCCACCGTCCCAAAGACAAGCAGTCCGGGCCCACGCGTGAAGCGTGGGCCCGGACTTTTTTGCTGCGTCAGTGATTCTTGCCCTTGCCGTGTTTCCCCATTTTCATGCCGTTGTCGTGTCGGCCCGAATAGTGCGGGTTCTTGGGATTCATCCAACCTTTGGGATAACTGCGCCACTGGTGATCCGGCACGCGTGCGATGGCAAGCGGGACACGGCGATCGTCGATCACCATGTACCGACCATTCTGCTGGCGCGAGCTGTACCAGTAGCCGTCGTTGTAGA
>JANLOU010000359.1:0-4426 GCA_031366735.1 Candidatus Eiseniibacteriota bacterium | reverse complement strand
CCTCTCCAAGGGGCCGTTCGGTCGCGGCGACCGGGGCGTCATCGAGCTTTGACGCCGCGCCCATCGCCATGCCGCCGCTCGCCGGCATCCCCCCCCGTTCCTCGCGAAGGCCGCGCCGGATATAGGCGTGGCCGTCCTCATTGTGCTCGGGAACGCGGTAGTGGCACATCTGGCACTGCGCCTTCTCGCGCCGCGCGAACGCGGGCACCGCTTGGGAATAGCTCGCCTGCAGGAATGACAGGACGGTGAGCAACAACAGCATGCACAGGAATGTGGACTTCAGCGTCACGGGACTACCTCCAGTCGTTGCGTGAATGCCAAGCCAGTTCCGTGCCGCGATCAGGGGGTGATTTGTCAGCCTTTCTGGGTGCACGACGCCGGCGGGGATGTAAACGGGGGCGCGCAGCAGTAGGACATACAACTGGACGCGGCACGATCCGGCGTCGACCACTCGCGAGGGCAGCCGAGTTGGCATCACCCGTTGGGGTTGGGCCACCCCCGCGTCAGCGGCACGATTGGTGCTCGAATCAGGTGTCCGACTCGGCGAACCAGCCGAAGCCGCCGCGCGCAACATCTTCCCCACTCTCACCGGAGGCCCAAGCTGATGAAGCGGTCCCTCTTCTCCTGCCTGCGCGTCACCTTTCCCGCGCTGCTCGCCCTCCTCTCGCTGGATACGCTCGCGCTCGCCCAGGGGCATAGCGAGCATGTCACGACGCGAACCGTGACGGGCCCTGCTGCACGCCCGTTCGATGTTCGTTTCCTCGAGGGCATGATCGACCACCACGCCATGGCTGTTCACATGAGCGAGTTACTCCATGCGCAGGCCGTCCATCCGGAGCTGCGAGCGCTGGGCGACAGCATCGCCGTCCACCAGGCCGCCGAGATCGTATTGATGCAGGGCTGGCTCCAGCAGTGGTACGGCCGCACGCACAAGCCTTCGACCATGATGGCGAGCATGCAGATGTTGGAGAAGCTGAAGGGCGAGCCGTTCGAGCAGGAATACCTGCGCATGATGATTCGTCATCACGCCTCGGCCGTGCGTCAAGCGAAGGATTGTGCGCGTCGCGGCAAGCACACCGAGCTCCACGACCTGTGCCACCGCATCGAGCAATCCCAACAACTCGAGATCGTCACGATGAAGGATTGGCTCTGCCGCTGGTATCAGCGGTGCAAGTGAAGTCCCTGAGAGGTGTTCCCCCTAACCAATGGAGTGTCGAACGATGCACAAGGACATGGTAATGGACAATCGGCAGATGCAGGCGTGTATAGACGCCTGCCGAGCATGCGAGCAGGAATGTGCTTCCGCAGTTACGCATTGCCTCGGACTCGGAGGGCGGCACGCCACGGTCGAGCACATCAGCCTGATGCTGGATTGCGCAAGAATCTGTGCCACGGCCAGCGAATTCATGGTGTGGGGCTCACGCCAGAGCAGTCACATCTGCGCCGTCTGTGCGGACAGTTGCGCGAGCTGTGCGAAGGCTTGCGAGCAGTTCAGCGATGACGCAACTTTGGTTCGGTGCGCGCAGGCATGCCGAAAGTGCACGGATGCCTGCCTGGAGATGGCGCAGATGTCCATGAAGTAGCAGAGTGTGCGCTCAAACTAACGAGCGTAGCGCCATCTCGATGTAGCGCTGCAGCATCAGGCCGCGTCGGACATCGAGCGCGTGCGGTGCGCCAGCTTGCACCGCCTCGGCGAAGCGGTGTCGCACATTGGACCATGGATCCTCGTGCGATGCCGCCACCGCGTCGAAGACCAGCGCACCAGCGGGTCCGTACAGCTCCACGGCGAACACCGATTGCGGCAGGTGCATGACGCCCGACAGGGTCACCTCGCTCACGGCGCCGCCCGCATGCCGGCAGGCCAATGCCACGAACGCCCGCGGGTCGCCGCGCCCCACGATCGATTCGATCGGCCCCAATGCCGCCTCGAGCAGATCGAATGCATGTGGCCCCAGATCGTGGAGCGCGCCGTGCTGGCGGCGCCAAGCGCAGGCATACGGCCCGCGCACGAACGCGCCGGTCAGGAACGCGAGCCGAGCGCCGATGGCGCCGAACCCACGCGCCGCCTCGATCCACGCCGCTGCGCCCGAGCGATACCGGTGCGTCAGCATGAGCTGCGACACCACGCCAGCCTCGGCCACCGCGCTGGCCAAACGCTCGGCATCCGCGAGCGTCAGTGCGAGCGGCTTATCGAGCAGCAACGCTTTACCCGCGCGGGCCGCGCGCACACCCAGCTCTGCTTGCACATCGGGCGGCACAGCGAACGCCACCGCATCGCAGCGTTCGAGCAGGGCATCGAACGAGCCGACCGCCTCACCACCGTGCGCGGTTGCGAGCGCCGCGGCGGCTTCAGGCCGACGCGACCACACCGCGGCCAAGCGGGTCTCGGGCCCGGCGGCCAGCATCGGCGCATAGGCTCGGTCCGCCCACGGGCCGGCGCCCACGAGCCCCACGGCGAGTGGTGTTCTCATGGGCTCCATCCCTGCATCCTACCTGAACTCGCGCGGGGATCAGGTCGGGGTGAGAGAGACGCCCGCCAGGATCAGCTCCAGTTGATTCAGATGCAGGGGTTTCACCACATGGTGGTCGAATCCCGCTTCCATGGACGCCTGCCGGTCCGAATCCCGACCGTATCCCGTGAGTGCGACCAGCACGACATGCTTGAGCAGCGGGTGCAGTCGCACCTGCTTGGCGACTTCGTAGCCGTTAAGCCCTGGCAAGCCAATGTCCAGCAACACCACATCGGGCCGGTGTTCAAGCGCGGCGTCGAGCGCGGTCAGTCCATCGTGAGCTGCCCGCACATCATGCCCCGACGCATTCAAGAGCATCGACAAGCTCAGCACGGTATCCATCTGGTCGTCCACGACGAGTATCCGCAATGGGCGAGTGGCCGATGGATCATCGGCTGCGACACTCACGACCGACTCCGGCGTGCTGATGGGCAGTACCTGCAGCCGCACAGTGAACTCGCTGCCCTTGCCCAACACGCTTCGGGCCTCGACCGTGCCGCCGTGCAGATCCGTGAGCCGTTGGACCAGCGCCAGCCCGATGCCGAACCCGCCCTGCGAACGGTCCAATGATCGTTCCGCCTGCGAGAACAGGTCGAACACATATGGGAGCAGTTCGGGGCTGATGCCCACACCCGTGTCCCGCACCTGGATCACGCACTCACTCCCCTCCTGGGTCACGGTCAACCAGATCTGTCCTTCTTCGCTCGTGTACTTGGCGGCATTGGTGATGAGGTTCACGACCACCTGTTCCAACCGTGCGGCATCGGCGTGCAGCCAGATGGGTTCTGACGGAACGGTCACAGTGAGCACATGCCGACGCTCCTGGATCAGTCCACGAACGGTCTCCACCGCGACTTCCACGATGCCGCTCACAGGGACCGGCTCGCGGCGCAGCTGGATCCTGCCCGTGGTGATCCGCGAGACATCGAGGAGGTCATCGACCAGGTGTTGCAGTCGGGTCAGCTGGCGCTCGATGATGCGGCGCGCCTGCTCCTGGATGGGGCTCTCGCTCCCATGCTGCAGGCCCAACAGTTGCACGGCACTGGTGATCGGGGCGAGTGGACTGCGAAGTTCGTGGCTCAGCATCGCGAGGAACTCGTCCTTGCGCCGGTGCAGATCCGACAGCTGTGCCGCCTGCTCACGCATCTGATTGGCGACTCGGCTGCGTTCCGTGATATCGCGGGCGGCAGCGACCACCCCCTGGAGCTTGCGGTCACGATCGTGGAAGGTTGTGGCGTTGTAAGACACCACGGTCTCATGCCCATCCCTCGCACGCACGGTGAGCTCGTAGTCAGTGACCTTGCCTTCGGCCAGCACCAGCTTGATCGCGGTCTCGGCGCGCTCGGGGTTGGTGAAGTAGGACTTGAACGGCGCGCCGATCAACTCGTCGCGCGTGCTGCCGGTGAGCGCTTCCATCTGCTTGTTCACATCCGTGATGATCCCGCGCGGATCGGTCGTGATCAACGCGTCGATGTTCGATTCGATCAGCGACCGCGTGTAGAACTGTTGGTCGCGCACCAACTGGTCGAGCACCATTCGCTCGCTTTCCACTTGTTTTCGCGCCGAGTTGTCGGTCCCAATCAATAGATAACCGATGATCTCGTCCAGTGGGTCACGCAGCGCGGTGATCGAGACAATCGCCGGGAAGCGACTACCGTCCTTGCGGATATAGGTCAGCTCGTAGATATCCTCGATTCCGCGTGACGCCTTGTAGACCAACGCTTCGAAGCCCGGGGTGATCGGGGTGCCGAGCTCATAGCTCAATGCTGCGGCGCGGGCGACCACATCCAGCGGATCCGAGATGTCGGCCGGCGTGATCTGGTTCATCACCTCGGCAGCGGTGTAGCCCAGCATGCGCTCGGCGCCGACGTTGAAGATCTGGATCACGCCCTTGGCGTCGGTGGCGATGCTGGAGA